>NZ_JANSIZ010000025.1:0-35903 GCF_047462315.1 Synechococcus sp. H60.2
GGCAGAAGAAGAGACAAAAGCTCTGCTGTCAAGCGGGTGAGGAAACCCCACCCGCCTACGCGGTGGGGTAGTTCATTTGCTCACGGTTTTCCGGCAAGAGCAACTTCTCCAAAGTGCCTTCCGGTAGCGCTGCAAAGGCCTCGTCGGTGGGAGCAAAAACAGTGAAGGGGCCTTCCCCAGCCAGTACCTCCACTAAGTCGGCAGCCTCCAAGGCTTGGATCAACGTGGTGAAAGAGCCGGCCTCAGCCGCAACATCCACAATGGTTTTGCCGGTAGCAGCAGCGGTTTTCACGCTTTCAGAAGTTGCGCCGTAGCTGCCGGCAATGACCGCAGGGACTGCAACCAACGTGGTGGCCGAGACAACAGCCAAGGAAAGAGCGAAGAGATTGCGAATCATGCAATGTAACCCTCCGTGAAGAGTAGGTTTACATTTCTCTATGACGGCTGGGATGGAGCTTGAGTTCCTAAAAATTGAAAAAAGTCCCCAAAAAAGATATTTCCACTGACCCAAAGTACTTTTTTTACAGGGGCTGCAAGGCTAATCTCCGCTGAGGTTAGATTTGCAACAATCATCGCGGGATGATGGTAAGCAATCCAAAACAAGCTAAAAAAAAGATCCCTTGAGGCTGAGGGATCCGTTACGCTTGTTTGCATCTATTGTTTTGTTTGCTCAAGTTAGCGATCCACTTGCAGCGAAAAAGCCGACGCCCTCGACGTGTCGGGCGAAGGGATCAACGAGCTGGTGATCTCGTAACGATCTCGGCCGTCGTGCCTACTCTTCTTCTGTCTCGAAGTCCTCGTCGTACCCATCGCCGATCAAATCGTCGATATCGTCGATGTCTTCTTCGAGGACAATGTCAGGGACTTCGATGGGCTGCTCGATCAACCGGCCTTCCTGGCGCAACCAGTCGAGGATGGAAATGCTACCGGGTAACGGCAGCACTACTGGAGGCTGATCGCGAGGTTCTTCCCGCAGAGAAGGGTTGTGGTACATGCTGTCCGGAAGAAGTGCAGCTATGAAGAGGGTGTGGTTAAGCTCCGGGTCGATGGCCTCGATAGGAGGCCGCTTATCGACTGCTTTTTAGCTTAGCTTATCCCTGCCAAGCCTGCAAAAAGCGGTGTAGCACCCGCTCCAGCTCGACGGCCCGCGCCGCCTTAAACAGCAGTCGATCCCCTGCCCGCACCTGCTGCTGCAAACCCTCCACCAGGGCAGAAGCTTCCTCAAAGCGTTCAACCTCGGCGGCTGGCTTTTCGTCAACCAGTGGCTGCATCTCCCTATCGGGATCCAAAAGCCAGACCCGCTCCAGTCCCAAGGAGGCAGCCGCCCGACCCACCTCTGCGTAGAGCTGTGGGGCATGCTCCCCCAGTTCCCGCATTGGGCCGAGGATGGCCCAGCGCCGTTTTCCCGCAGTTTGAGCCAGCAGGTGCAAAGCCGCGATCATCGCTTCCGGCGAGGCGTTGTAGGTCTCATCCCAAATCTCCACGTCCCCAGCCAGCTTGAGATGGCGATTGCGCCCCTGCAGAGGCAGCGGTAGGTCAAGGGGCTCTTGCAGGCGCTCCCAATTCAGCCCCAAGCTGCGCACAGCCGCCAGCACCCCCATCCAGTTGAGGGCGTGGTGCCTTCCGGGCAGGGGCACCGGCAAGGTCAGGCCCTCCACGGTTACGGTTTGGGCTTGTGGATCCCATGCTCCTCGCAAGTCCCCTTGGGCGAGGCCATAGGTGAGGGTTTGTCCCGACCACAGGCTGGCGGCAGTGGCCAACAGCAAGGGATCCTCACCATTGAGTACAGCCACCCCCTGCCCCAACTCCTGCAGCAGCTCACACTTGGCAGCAGCAATGGCCTCGCGGGATCCCAGCCTGCCGATGTGGGCGGTGCCGATGTGAGTAATCAAGGCATGGGTGGGGCGAGCCATCTGCGCAAGGCGGCGAATCTCGCCAGGGCCGCGCATGGCCATCTCCAGAACGGCAAACTGGTGTTCTGGTTGCAGCCGCAGCAGCGTTTGCGCCACCCCAATGTCGTTGTTGTGGTTGGCCTCGCTTTTGAGAACACTGCCGTAGCGCAAAAGAGCAGCCGCCAGCATTTCCTTGGTGGTGGTTTTGCCTGCTGAGCCGGTGATGGCCACTACCGGGATGGAAAATTGCTCCCGCCAGGCTCTGGCAAGGCGCTGATAGGCAGTCAAGGTATCGGGAACCTGGAAGTGGGGCCCCTCCACTGGCCGCTGGCTGATGACAGCAACGGCTCCCTTGCTCAGGGCTTGCGGAATAAAATCGTGCCCGTCGAAGCGTTCTCCCCGCAGCGCCACAAAAACGGATCCCGGCTGCAACTGGCGGCTGTCGGTGCAAAGGGCCTGAACCGGCAACCCCAATAGGTGGGGATCTCCCTGCAAAGGGGCTTGCAGCAGGTCGGCCACAGTTTGCAAGGTCAGCATGGAGCAGCAGGCGGAGACAGGCTATCGCGTAGGATACCAACAAAAGCCCAATCCAGCGCCAGGCACCGACCCAGCCCTTGCCATCCAGGGCTCAAAAGTTGCTTATGCCCGATTGCACCTGGTTGGATCCCCTTGTCCGGCACTTCCATCTGGGGGATCCGGAGCCACCCGCAGCCATTCAAGGGGGGCCTATTCATCAACAAACTTGGAAGCTCAACACGCGCAGGGATCCTTGTATCGTCGGGCGCCTCCATCCCCACTTTGATCCTGCTGTCACCGAAGATGACCAGGCCGCTGGCCAGTGGCTGAGACGACAAGGCTTCCCCGTTTCTCAATTTCGCCGGGCCTGCGATGGATCCCTGCCCTAGGCCTAGGGGGAAGGAAGGCGCACCTGGATGGTACTGCACGTCAGCGAAGCTGCTGCTACTCTGGATGGGGAGGTAGGGTATGCAACCTCTTTAACAGCTCTTCTCAAGAAGGGTTCTCCCGCTAGCATTGCGGAAGAAAGCTTGGGGTGTGAGGCAAAACTGAGGTGAAGACAGCCGGTAAGGGGATCCCAGCGGCGCGGCAGCAACTCAGCCACAAACGAGCTCTGGGGCTGGGGCTCCTGTCACTGCTGAGCTTTGTGGCCGGGATGGGGTTCGCCGCCCTCTCCCAGCCGGAAGGGGGATCTCCCGTTGCCCCCCTAGAGCCGGAAGTGCCCCGTTTTACGGCCCACGGCTGGCCGCTGCTGGATCCCCTGCCGCAGCCGGACGAGATCTGGGAGTGCGAGCTGGTGGTGGTGGGCGGATCCCTGGGGGGCGTGGCGGCTGCAGGCCAAGCCATGCGGGGGGGTGTGCAAACCTGCCTCATCGAGCTCACCCCCTGGCTAGGGGGGCAGATCACCTCGCAGGGGGTATCGGCCCTCGACGAGTCCCTTCCCATGCGGCAGCGGGGCAATTTTTCCCGCCACTGGCTGGAGTTTAAGGCCCTGATCGAAAGTCAGCCGCTGCATCTGCCCGCCTGGACAGGGATCCCGCCGGGAACCCGCGTGACCAAGATCAACAGTTGCTGGGTAGGGGGGCTGTGTTTTCCGCCCCAGGCGGGTCTGCAGGCGGTAGAAACCTGGCTGCGGCAGGCGGCTCAGTCTGCTCCCCAGAGTCGCTGGGCCACCCAGACCGCTTTTAAGGGGGCCACCTTCAGCGCCGACGGCTCCCGCATCGAGAGCCTCTACGCCGTGCAGCGGCAGCCGCGGGATCCCAATTTTGTGCCGCCAGGGCGGCTGTGGCGGGAATTGGTGAGCTGGTATAGCTGGCAGGAGACGGAAGTGTTTGCCAAGCGGGTGCTGCGGCTGCAGGCGCCACCGGGCCGCAACCTGTTTGTTATCGACGCCACCGACACCGGCGAGCTGGTGGGCTGGGCGGGGATCCCCTACCGGCTGGGCTCAGAAGGGCGAGATCTGACGGGGGAGCCCAATGCCGCCCCGGCCAGCAACCCGGAGTGTACCCAGGCCTTTACCTTTCCCTTCGTGCTGGCCATCCACGACGATGGCGGGCGCTCCCGCGCCGAGCTGGCCCAGTTGCAGCCAGGCTACTCCCGCGCCGAGCACCGCCGCCAGTTTGACTTGGAGGGGTTTCCCACCTTCAGCGGCCAGAGCTTTTTCAACTACCGCCGCATCGTCAGCAAAGGCCGCACGGATCCCTTTTACGGCACCCCGGTTCCCGGGGATCTAACCCTGGTGAACTGGAACCGCGGCAACGACTGGGGGATCATGAACCCGCCCCTAATCCTGACAGAAGAGCGGCTGGTGGCCTCAGGGCAGCGCCACAACTGGCTGGGGGGGCTGGACGTCTCCGCCCTCAAAGATGGAGAAAACCACGCCCTGCTCTTTGCCGAGTGGCTGATGGAAACTCAGTCCCGCACCGGCTATCCCCTCTCGTTGGTGTTTGCCGAGGACTCTTTGCTGGGCACCCGCTCCGGCCTCAGCCTCTACCCCTACATCCGAGAGGGGCGGCGCATCCTGGGGCGAGCTGCCTACGGCCAGGCGGAATTCCAGATGCTGGAGCAAGACATCCGCGTCGGCACCAGCGGGGGACGGGACTTTAGCCCCACCGCTGTAGGGGTGACTCACTACGCCATCGACATGCACGGCTGTCGCTACCGCAACTGGGAGCCTTCCCTGTCGGCCAGCTCGGCGCCCGTCAACGAGTTTTCCGTCCGCCCCATCGTCATCCCCCTAGAGGCCCTGATCCCCCAGAAAGTGGATAACCTGCTCATCGGCGGCAAAGGGATCGCCGTCAGCCACATCGTCAACGCCGCCACCCGCACCCACTACGGCGAGTGGACCATCGGCTCAGCAGCGGGGCTCATCGTAGCCTGGTTGCACAGCCAGGATCCCGGTTTGATCCCGGCCCAGATTGTGCCGCAGGGCAAGATGGCCGACTTGCAGCGCTACCTGGTTGCCCACGGACAGCGGCTGCACTGGTAGGCAGCTGCCGCCGCCCTACCCCTCTGCGCCGGAAGGCAGCGCCTCGGGATCCCCTTTTCCGCCATAGCGCCGCTGCCGCCACCACACCAGTAGAGGGCTGGCGATGAAGATGCTGGAATAGACCCCCAAGCTAAAGCCAATGAGCAGAGCGATGGCAAACCCCTTCAGGGTGGCTCCCCCAAAAATGGCAATGGCCACCAGGGGCAGCATCGTTGTCAGGGTGGTGTTCAAAGAGCGGGCAAAAGTCTGGTTTAGAGATAGGTTCACCACCTCGGCAAAGCTGACCTTGCGGCTGACCAGACGCAGATTTTCCCGGATGCGGTCGTAGATAACCACCGTGTCGTTGACGGAAAAACCAATGATGGTTAGCAGCGCCACCACAAACAGGCTGTCCACCTCCATGCCCACCGTTAGGCCCAAAAGGGCAAACAGACCTGTTGTCAGCACCACATCGTGCAGCAAGGCCACAATGGCAAACACCGCGTAATCCCACTGGAAGCGCAGGGCCAGATACACCACAATGAGCCCAAAAGAGATGAGCACAGCCACGAGGCCGGAACGCAAGAGCAAGCGCCCCACCGTCGGGCCTACCGTCTCCACTAGGTTGCGCTCAAAAGGGCCTACCTGTTGCCGCAGCGTCTCCTCTACCGCTAGGCGCTCCTGCTCAGTCAAAGGGGGCATGCGGATCAAGGCTTCCTGACTGGTCTGGGTGTCCAGTTGGATGATGCTGCTGCCCAGGTTGTGTTCCTGCAGCGCCCGCCGCAGCTCTTCGGTGGTGACAGGCCGCTCAAAACGCAGATCCAGCAAGGTGCCGCCGGCAAAATCCAGCCCCAGCCGCAGCGGTGTCCCTAGAGAGGCCAGAGAAAAGGCCATGCTGACCAGCCCCACCAGCAACACCGCCAGGGAAAGGGTAAACCAAAGCTTGCTGCGCCCGACGATGTCGAAGCGGTAGTCAAGCAACCGCCGGGATCCCACCGCCGGATCGGGGGGGGATAACTCTTGCGCCGTCATGATTGAGCCGCCTCCATGCGAACGCCGTAAAACTCAGGTTTGCGCAGGGCAGGGATCCCCATTGCCGCCAGCAGCAGGGTGCGGGTGCAGGTGATGGCCGTGAAAAAGCTTACCAGAATGCCAATGGCCAAGGTGACGGCAAAGCCTTTCACCAGCCCCATCCCCAGCCAGAAAAGTACGCCACAGACCAAAAGGGTGGTGACGTTGCTGTCGAGGATGCTGCTGAAGGCGCGATTAAACCCTTCCGAGATGGACTTATAGATGGACTTGCCCGCCCGCAGCTCCTCCTTGATGCGCTCGAAGATCAGCACGTTGGCATCCACCGCCATGCCGATGCTGAGGATAAAGCCGGCGATCCCTGGCAGGGTCATGGTCACCCCCAGCAGTTGGAACAGAGCAAACGTACAGAGGGCGTAGATGAGAAGAGCGAGGTCGGCAATGAGCCCCGGCAGGCGGTAGTAGGCCACCATAAAGACAAAAACCAGCACCAGGCCGCCAATGCCGGCATAGAGGCTGCGGCGCACGCTCTCTTCCCCCAACGTGGCCCCGACGGTGCGGTTTTCAATGACGCGAATGGGAACCGGCAGCGCCCCCGCCTTGAGCTTCACCGCCAGATCGGTGGCGGTTTCCACTGTGAAATTGCCCGTGATCACCGCCGTTCCGCCGGTAATGCCGGTGCGAGCAAACTCCGGCCCCACGATGGGGGCGCTGATCAGCACGTCGTCGAGAAAAATGCCAAGCGGACGCCCTGTTCCGGCCAACTCTCGGGTGAGCTGAGTAAACTTTTCTGCCCCTTCTGGCTTGAACTCCAACAGCACTTCCCAGCTCTGGGACCCGCGACGAGGGGCTTGGGGATAGGCGTTGCGCAGCAGATCCCCTGTCAGGCCGACCCGTTCAAACAGGGCGTCGGGATCCTCCCCCGCCGTTATCTCCCCCCGCTCGTTACGGGGCAGGGCGCTGACCGGCACCAAGCCCTTGCGAAACTCCAACTGGGCCGTATCGCCCAAAAGAGCAATGGCCCGATCCGGATCTGCCACCCCCGGCAGTTGTACGAACAGGCGGTCTTGGCCGCTGATCTGCACCAGAGGCTCGGCCACCCCCAGGCCGTTGATCCGCTGCTGGATCACCGCCTCCACCCCCTGCATCACCTCAGAGGTGATCTCGGGTACCTCTTCCGTAGGCAAAGCCTGCAGGGTGAGCTGCGTCCCTCCTTTGAGGTCAAGGCCGAGGCGAACTTCGCGGCTAAAGCCCAGATAGACGAGGGCAGCCACCACTGCCAAGATAAAGATCAGCCCTCGCAGAAAAGCGAGGCGACTGAGCCACAAAGCTGGAGATCTGGCCATACTGCTGAAAAAGTGAGGAATACGGGCGCACTCGATCCGAGGCCCTCAGGATTTCGGCACTTTTTGATCCTATCGCACACGGGATCCCCCACCTGACCCGTTGGAAAACGGCAGCGGCAGGAGCATCCAAGTAGGGTTTCTGGGGATCCGCTGCAGAGGCAACCGCGAGCTTCTCAGAAGATGGGCGCTCGGCTGCCGAGCCAAGCAAGGAGAAGATAAAGTTGAAAGCCGCTAAACAAGCGCTGTCCCCTCTTGGTTTGTGCTAGCCCTAGGGCTAGGCTATTGCCATCTCAGGGCAGCAGGCAACATCTGGTGCATTTGGCTCTACCCCGACATCGGCGAGTTAAGGGAGGGAAAGTTGAGGTGAATTGGAGACGGACTTACTATCTCCCTGGGTTGCTCTCGGCTCTAGCTCTAGGGGGATCCCCCGCCTGGGCCGGAGAGTATTTCACCGAGGAAGTGACCAGCCCTAGCCTGGAGATCATTCACGGCTGGCGGCAGGAAGTGTACGGCATTAACGTCACCATCACCAACACCAGCCTGGGATCTTTTCGGGTGCCGCTGGAAATCGATATGGAGGATCGAGCTAGCTGTGAGCGGGCCGACTTGGTGCTGACGAACAATCGCATTATGCCGATGGGATCCTTTCAAGACTGCATTCTCAACATCTTTCCCTACCTGGATAAATTCATCAACCAAGAGGTCGCCAGCATTCGGGTCACCCTCAAAGGGCCGGCCCCCCTCCTGGAAATTCCCCTGGAAGAGTCGGATCGGCTGATCTTGGCCCAGGTGGCTAACCAATCGCGGGAGGCCTTTGTCTTCTTTCAGCAGGAGTTGGCCCGCGTTTTGGAGCTCTTGAAGCAGTCGGATCCCGGCCAGACCAAGACGGCCCCAGCAACAGCCAGCCCAACACCGACTGCTGCCGCCGAATCTGCGCCCAACCCGGGAGATTTCGTAATCGTGGGATCCATCCGAGAAGAACGGGTAGGTGCAGGCAGCCGCCTGAGCGTGGAGGCGATCAACCGCAGCACCCGCACCGTCCTCAACGCTCGTGCTCGCTTCACGTTCTACCAGGGAGAGGAGGTGGTGGAGACGCGGGTGGCCGCGTTTGAGCCCAGCGACGTGCCACCGGGACAACGGGCCTCTGCTAGTGTTCTGAAAACCGATGGCAATTGGAATCGGGTCACCGTCACCTTCCAGTGGCAGTAGGGATCCCTAGGGTGCCAGGGCGTTCCCTCGCAGCAGGCTGCCCAGAGTCTTGACAGTGATCTTGAACTGCACCCAAGGGCTCATGGGCACCACCGTCTTGTAGAGGTAGCTATCAAAGGTCATTCGCTGCACATCTCGGTCAGCGCACATCTCCACAAAGGCCTCGCGGGTGGCGTTGGAACGGTAGAACACCCGTTGCAAAATGTCCAAAACCTTGTAGGTTAGACCGTATTGGCGATCCCAACGCTTGAGGTACAGCTTGAGATCCTCCTCACTGGGGATGCGCTTCCCGCCATTGGAGGTCTCGACGATGGTCTCGGCGCACATGCGGCCCGACTTGGCGGCAAAATAGATTCCCTCGCCGCTGGACTTGGTTACATAGCCTGCCGCATCTCCTACCAAAGCCGCCCGACCCACCACACGGCGCGGACGCGGATGCTCTGGGATCGGATGGGCCTCCACCTTGATCACCTGGCCCCCCCGAATCCGCTCGGCAGCGCGGGCGCGGATCCCAGCCTGCAACTTTTGGATCTGGGCTTGGTTGACCTTCATGGTGCCGGTGCCCACTGCCACGTGGTCGCACTTGGGGAACACCCAGGCATAGAAGTCTGGAGAAACATCGTCCCCCACATACATCTCTGCCCGCTCCTCGTAGTAGGCCATTTTGTCGTCGGGGAGCCGAATCCGCTCCTGAAAGGCCAGCGCATAGTTGTAGTCGCCGGCACCGATGGCTTCTGCCACCTTGGAGTGAAAGCCATCTGCCCCAATCACCAGATCCACCGCCAGCGAACGGGGTACTCCCCGATTTGAGCCGTCCGAAAAGTCGCTGTAGTGCAGGATGTAGGGATCCCGACCATTTTGCGGGATTTCCAGATGCATCACCTTGCCGTGGATGAGCTCCGCCCCTTTTTGGCGGGCGCGGTTGCGTAAGAAGGCATCCAGGATCTCACGGCGGCACATGCCGATATACTCATTTTCCTTTTCGAGGGCGATATCCACCTCGTAGTTGGAAGGGGAGATCATCTTCATCTTGCGCACTTTGCGGTCGATGATCTCCTCAGGGAGGTCGAACTCCGAGACCATACAGAGGGGAATGGCGCCCCCGCAGGGCTTGGCGTTGTCTAGCTTCCGCTCAAACAAAAAGGTCTCGATTCCGGCTTGGGCTAGAACTTCGGCGGCAGAGGCTCCGGCTGGGCCACCCCCAACAACAGCAACTCTCAGGCTCAAGGCGCTCTCCTCGCTGCAAATGCATCGGCTCGTCCGACAGCAGGCATCCTACCACAGCTCCCCAAAAGCGTTGCCAACCTTGACGAAGTATTGCAGTTCGGCTGGGCTCAAGGGCACGTGCTTCAGCGCTGAGAAAGGGATCCGCCCGGCCTCAACGCTAGAGGTTGTGACGTTCTCCTCAGCCTGGATTTCAGAGTGGCTCTATCTGGGCCACTTCCACCCGGTTCTCTGGCCCTAGGCTAACGCGGAACTGTTTGGCACCTGTCGGCAAGGGATCCGGCGCCACCTCCGGCAGGTTGGCAAGAGGAGTTTCGGCGCGGCGTTCCCGGGCCAGCTCATTCTCCGGCTCGGCAGCCAACAGGGATCCCGTCTCGTCCACGCTTACTCGATAGACCAGGCTCTCTTGCAAATCGGAGGAAGACTGCCATTGCTCTGCCAGGGTGTCTCGCAGACGGAGAAGGGGATCTTCAGCCAAAGGGGGAGGGGATCCCACCGTTTTGCCGGGTTGCTCCGGCACGGTGAGCTGCTCCTGCACCGAGTTGGAGGCAGTAGGATCCCTGTCCTCCGGGGTGCGGCTGGCCCAGAGGCCAACTCCGGCCACCAGGGCGATCCCTCCCACCAGCAGCGCTGCGATCCCGGCAGGCTGTCGATACCAAGCTTGCGTCACCGGAGTTGCCAAACTGTCCAGTTGGGGCAAGTCATCGGCCACCTGAGAGAGGTTCTCTAGCAGGTCGTACAACTGGGTCATCGACAAATCCACCTGGGCAATCTGATTCTCCCCTTGGCGCACCGTGAGGCGATGAAAAATGAAATCGAGCGGACGGATGGCCACAGTGCCACTGAAGGTTCCCTTGGGGGCTCCACAGAGCTGGGATCCAACGTAGCGGTCGATTACGGTAATCAAATCCTTGAGCCAAGTGCTGTCTCCCTGCAGGGTTTTGGTGGTCTCCCCCTGGCGAATTTCCAACTGACACACAAAGTTGTGCTGAATCGCTCGCGGTGGCAGCGCCGAAGAGGTGCCTGCAGATTCGGGTGGGCTGGGCGCCTCTCCCCGCACTGTGAGCGTCGAGGTCGGTTGTTGATAGGTGTAGCTGAGGGTAACGCCGGGCATAACAACTCGCAGGCAAACAACACAGGCAAGAATCTCAAGGGCGATGAGACAAGACCGTCTCAAGGAGAGGGCAAAGCATCCGATCCGGAGCTATGGGCTACCTCCCCTTCTTCGTCGCTGCTGGCGGGCAGATCCATCTCAGGGCGGTTGAGCAGGGCTTTCCACAGGCGTTGTGCCCCTCTCGGGCTGCTGTAAAACATCAGCTCGATCAAGATGCGCAGGGCCAGCTCAGCAAGGCTGTTCTCGTCGCGCACATCCCCATCCACCATGCGGCTGCGGTAGTGGGAGATAAACTCATCCAGGTAATCGCCCACCAGTGCCTGATGGAAAGGGCTGAGCTCTTGCTCGACAGCGGTTTCCAGTTGCTCTAAGGTGCTGCGGATGCGGGCCTGTCGCTGGGCCGCCAGGTAAGCAATCACCATCACTAGGGCGCGCGCCTCTTCGATATCGACTTCTTTTCGCCCGCCGCTGCTGCGGCGCAGAGGGTTGGCATTGCGCAGCCGCCAGAGAATGACCCGATCGCCGATCTGCTTTTCCAAGTTCAGAGCCTTGGCTGCTGCCAGAACTGCCTCGGAACTCTCCCCACTTAAAGACTCCAGCCCCAGCAACAACAAATCCAACTGGGCTTTGATGGTTGCGGTAGCTGTGGTGAGGCCGGCGGGCTGAGGGTCTAACTGAGTCTGCTTAGGTTCCACCGTCACGCTGTCAATGGGAGCTTTTGGCTTTGGTAGGACTCTATGATCTCTTGTCTGGGGCAAACCTGCAACCTGCTTCCCCTGCGCTTGAGGGAAAAAGGCTCTTGGCTCATGGCTCTGGTGGCTTAAGGCATTTGCGGCTGGGGGATCCCACAGGTCAAGCCCAAATCACTGTCCCTCTCCCCTCACCCCATTGCCTCTTTTGCCCCGCACCCCCCGCTTCTTGCTTTGGGAATTGCTGCCCTTGAGGGAAAGCCATGGGAAAAGATACGATTGGTAAGGGTAACCTCTTCTACAAGCTTACGACGCGCAACAAAGGATTTTCTCCGGCCCGGCTTGACTTCTCTGGGCTTGTCTGGAGCTTCGGGGCCACTGCTTTTGACTATATCAGCCACGTTGCGCCTACCTGCGCACGGTTATGAATGCTTTCGCCGCCCAATCCAGCCCTGCTCACTTGGTCTTGATCTTCACGGATCGGGTAGGCCGGCGCGGCGTTGTCTTGGACAAGATTTACTACTCGGTAGGGCGAGCCCCCAGCAACCACATCCGCCTCTACGACCCCTGTGTTTCGCGAGAGCATGCCCTAATTATCCGCATCCCGGAAGAGAACCGAGCCGGATACGGTTACATGATCTTTGACGGCAACTCGGGATCCCGCCGCAGCACCAATGGTTTGTTCGTTAACGGTAAAGCGGTTTTGTCCCATCGGCTACAGCTTTTTGACAAGATAAGGTTTGGACCGAATGTAACAGCCATCGTGGAGAGCACCGACCGCCTCAGCCCAGAGACGCTGGCAGCCCTGTTGCAGCCGCCGGCCCTCGACAAAAACGCCACCCTGGAGGGATCCCAGAGAGAGACCTCCAAAGAGTTGCCCCGAGAGAACGACGACTTCACCGCTGCTTGATTCCCTCTCCTGAATTATCCTGAATCCAGCGCCCTACCGAGTTTTGGGTTTCCGTGTCTCTCATTCCTCCTGCGCTGAGCGGCTACTGGCAAAATGGCTTTGACCTAGAAGCTCACTTGGGATCCTTCCTTGGCCTTGAGGCGGGTGAACTGCGGGAGAAGCTGCGGCTGGGGCAACAGCAGTTGGCGGAGCTGGGCCGGCGCGACTTCGGCTGGGATCAGGCAGACGCCTTTTACCGGGATCGGGTGGGATCCGCCTATTTGCTGGACTTAGCCGCTTGGCACCTGAGCAGCACCGACTACATCGGCAATACCCTGCGCCTGGTGGCGGATCAGGCCCGCGGGCGGGTGCTGGATTTTGGCGGCGGCATTGGCACCCACGCCATTGGGGCGGCTCTCTGCCCGGCGGTGGAGCAGGTGATTTTTTGGGATCTCAACCCCATCCATCGGCAGTTTGTGCAACTGCGGGCGGAAAAGTTGGGCCTAAGCGAACGGATCCACTGCCCGGAAACCTTCCCACAAGGGATCCCCTTTGACACCGTCATCTGCTTCGATGTGGTGGAACATTTGCCGGATCCGGCAGCGCAGTTGCGTCAGTTTTACACTTGGCTCAAGCCGGAAGGCAAATTGTTGATCAACTGGTACTTTTTCAAGGGGTTTAATGGCGAATTCCCCTTCCACCTAGACGACCCGCAAAAAGTCGAGCAATTCTTTCAGGTATTGCAAAGCCATTTCCTAGAAGTGTTTCATCCCTATTTCATCACCGCCCGCTGCTACCGTAAGTGGAATAAAAGCTGAGATTGGAGAGAGAACGAATGCTGCGCTACTTGCGGGTGCTGTGGCTATTTTGGAGCACTTCTGTAGCAGCAGAAATGGAGTACCGCGCCAACTTCTTTTTTGCCAGCCTCAGCAGCTTAGGCGGCCTCGTGTCAGCTCTGTTTGGGCTTTCACTGTTCTATCAGCAGGGGCACCGCCTGGGGGGTTGGAGCTGGCCGGAGGCGCTCATCGTCTTGGGCATGTTCACCATCTTGCAGGGGGTGTCGGCCAGCCTCTTTAACGTCAACTTAAACCGCATCGTGCAGCAGGTGCAGGAGGGCACTCTGGATTTTGTTTTGCTCAAGCCCATTAGTAGCCAGTTTTGGCTGTCAACCCGGGTGTTCTCTCCCTGGGGCCTGGTGGATATCGGCTTTGGCCTGGTGCTGATTCTCTACGCCGGGATCCAGTTGCGCCTGCCGGCCTGGGCCTATGTTTTGGGTTTATTGCTCCTGCTCCTGGGATTGGTCATCCTCTACAGCCTCTGGTTTATGCTGGGGGCCACCAGCATCTGGTTTGTCAAGATCTACAACGTCACCGAGGTACTGCGGGGCTTGGTAGAGGCGGGGCGCTTCCCCCTGGTGGCCTATCCGGTGGCCTATCGGCTGTTTTTTACCTTCGTTGTGCCGGTGGCTTTCTTGACCACAGTACCGGCGGAAACCCTGTTGGGGCGAGCCCAGTGGCCGTGGCTTGTGGGATCCGCCCTGCTGGCGGTGGGGCTGCTGGTCGGATCCCATTTGTTCTGGCGCTTTGCCCTGCGCTTTTACACCAGCGCCTCTAGTTAGGCTCCCAAATTTCTTGCCCAGAACCCCGGCACCGACAAAGTGCCCTTAAAAAACCTTCAGCCGACCCAGCAGTCGCAACCCCACCAGCTAGGAGAGGCCCAGAGGAATTAAGATGAAAGTCACGACTGTGCCAAAACCATTGGAGGCCAGCCTATGGGCGAAGCAAAGCGCCGCAAAACCCGCAAAAGCCCCGATCCTGACCAAGAGCTACTGTTTCCCCAGCTCAAAGATATTCCTCTCACCAAAGCCCAAGCCCGCACGATCTACAATTGGACAACTCGGGGCGCTTGGGCCGGCATTATTCTCCTGGCCATTGTTTGGGTGGTGGTGCGATTTGTGGGGCCTGCGTTGGGCTGGTGGCACCTGGTGGGCTAGACGGCTGGATCCTTTGAGTTTTCCTGGAGTTTCCCCATGCGATCCTATTTGGCAGCCGCCCTTCAGATGACCAGCACCCCCGATCTGGCCGGCAACCTACAACAGGCAGAGGAGTGGATTGACTTTGCGGCGCGGCGGGGATGTGAGCTGGTAGCTTTGCCGGAAAACTTTGCCTTCATGGGGCCGGAGGAAGAAAAAGCTCGCCTTGCCCCAGAGATTGCGCAGCGGGCCGAGGAGTTTTTGGCCAAGATGGCCCAGCGCTACCAGGTATTCGTGCTGGGCGGGGGATACCCGGTGCCGGATGGACAAGGCAAGGTGTACAACACCGCCGCCCTCTACAGCCCCGAGGGTAAGGAGCTGGCTCGCTACTGCAAGATCCACCTCTTCGACGTCAACCTGCCCGACGGCAACACCTACCGCGAGTCGAACACGGTGGTGAGCGGCAACGAGGTGGTGGTCTGCCAGGAAGAGCGGCTGGGCATGCTAGGTCTATCGGTTTGTTACGACGTGCGCTTTCCGGAGCTGTATCGTTCCTTGGTGGATCGAGGAGCGCAGGTGCTGTTGATCCCCGCCGCCTTTACCGCCTACACGGGCCGGGACCACTGGCAGGTTTTGCTGCAGTGTCGCGCTATTGAAAACACCTGCTACGTGATTGCTCCCGCCCAGGTGGGCACCCACTACGAGCGGCGGCAATGTCATGGCCACGCCATGATCGTGGATCCTTGGGGGACGATCCTGGCGGATGCCGGCGGCGAAAAACCAGGGGTGGCCATTGCCGAGATCGACCCGGAGCGCCTGCAGCTTATCCGGCGGCAGATGCCCTCGCTGCAGCACCGTCGTCTGGCCTGTACTGTCAGCCTTTAGGGATCCCCTATGCCTTGACCGCCCTTGATCCTCTACAGCAAGCCCGGCTGCCACCTCTGCGAGGGCCTAGCGGAGAAGTTGCAGCAGATCCCTGAGATCGCCACGTTGGAAATCCGCGACATTACTGCCAACCCCGCCTGGTGGGAGCGCTACCAACTGGAGGTTCCCGTGCTGAGCTTGGCGGGGGATCCCGAACGATCTCTGCCCCGCCCCTCGCCGCGGCTGACGGTGGCGCAGTTGCGCGCCTGGCTGGAACAACAGTTGGGTTGACGGCTTAAGAGGCTAGCGCTTCGCTGCGGGCGGTATAGCCAGCTTGGCGCAAAGCTGCCACGGTGGCCTCGGCATCTTTAACCCAAAATTGAGATCCCAGTCTTACCCAGAGCGTGTGGGGAGGGGCGACGATGGCCGCCACAACGGGGATGCGATTTTCTTCCTTGGCTTCCGAGCGTTGACGGGTAAGAACCGCCTGCAGACGGTGTCGCTCCTCTACAGTTCCGGCAGCCTCCAGAGGGAGTTGCACCGTAACCCAACTCACCGATTCAATTGGCTGTAAGTCCTCGACAATCAATTGCACCTGTTCATCCCGCTGATCCACCTTGGCCCAGATCAATAGCCGTTGATCCACCTCCAGGCGATGGCGCAAACGTTCGTAAGTCTTGGGGAAGATCACCGCTTCGCAACTGCCGGTGAGATCTTCCAGTTGCACAATGGCCATGCGATCCCCTTTCTTGGTGGTTACGGTTTTGATGGCGGTCACTAGGGCCAGAATGCCTACAGAAGTCTCGGCTGCGTAGCCGCTCAAATCCGAGAGGTTAACGGGAGCCAACAGGCGCGCCTGCTCTTGAATCCGCCGCAGCGGGTGATCCGAAACATAAAAACCCAACAGCTCCCGTTCCAGCCTTAACTTTTCTGGCGCTGGAAAATCTTCGGTAGCAGGCCCCCGCGGCGCCTCCATAAATCCCTGGCCATCACTGCTGTCGCTGCCCAACAAATCAAATAGGCTGGCTTGACCAATGGCTTTGGACTTGGCCCGCTCCGTCGCCCAGGTGAGAATAGGATCCAGATCCACCATTAATTGCTTGCGGTTGGGGGAAATACAATCAAAAGCGCCTGCACAGATCAGCGACTCGATGGCGCGACGGTTAACCAGGCGCAGATCCACCCGCTGGCAAAAGTCGGCCAAAGAGGTGAAGGGGCCCCCCGCCTGGCGGGCAGCCAGGATGTTTTGAATCGCCCCCTCACCCACATTCTTCACCGCCCCTAGACCAAACAAAATGCTGGATCCTTGGGGGGTAAAATCCAGCCCAGAGCGGTTGATATCGGGCGGTTGAATCTGGATCCCTATCGACAGACAATAGGTGATATAGCGCTGCACCTTATCTTGATCCCCTCCCACAGAAGAAAGCAGCGCCGCCATGTATTCTGTTGGATAATTGGCCTTGAGATAGGCTGTCTGGAAAGTAATCAGTCCATAGGCCGTAGAGTGGGATTTGTTGAAGCAATACTCGGCGAAAGCAACCATCTGGTCAAATAGTTCCGTGGCCACTTCCTTGGCCACACCTCGCTCCAAAGCTCCCCGGACGAATTGCTCCCGCTGTTGCTCCATCTCGGAAACTTTCTTTTTCCCCATCGCCCGCCGCAGCAGGTCGGCCTGGCCCAGGGTATAGCCGGCCATGTCCTGGGCAATGCGCATGATCTGTTCTTGGTAGAGAATGGCGCCGTAGGTATCTTGAAGGATTGGCTTGAGGAGATCGTGGGCATAGGTTACCGGCTTGCGGCCATGTTTGCGATCGATAAAGTCTGGGATCATGCCCGTATCCAATGGCCCCGGTCGGTAAAGAGCCAAGACCGAGGAAATGTCTTCTAAGTTGGAAGGCTTGAGCTCTCGCACCACCTGCTTCATCCCAGAAGATTCCAGTTGGAAGATCCCTTCCAGCTCTCCCTTTTCCAAAAGTTGGTAGGTTTTCTCGTCATCCAAGGGTAGGTTATCCAGGTCGATGGTGACCCCTCTGTGCTCTCGAATCAGCTCCACAGCCCGCTGGATCATCGTCAGGTTGCGCAGCCCCAAAAAGTCCATCTTCAGCAGGCCCAGAGACTCAATATCTTCCATCGAGTACTGGGTAATAATTTGGCCTTCGTTGTTGTATTGCAAGGGCACGATCTCATCCAAGGGATCCTTGGCGATGACCACGCCGGCAGCGTGAACCCCAAAGGTTTTGTTGGTGCCTTCCAACAGGCGGGCCAGCTCGATCCAGCGGTGAGTGGTTGGGTCTTTCTCGTATTTTTCTTTGAACTCTGGAGCCGGCGTGTTCTCGCCGATCATCTCCTCCAGTTTGGCAGGCTTACCCCGCGATACCGGGATCAGCTTTGCCATTTTGTCGGCTTCGGCATAGGGAATATCGAGCACCCGGGCAACATCTTTGAGAATAGCTTTGGAAGTCATGCGGTTAAAGGTGATGATTTGGGCCACTCGCTCTTGACCATACTTGCGGGTTACATAGTCGATCAGCTCTCCCCGCCGCTCGATGCAGAAATCGGTATCGATATCCGGCATCGATTGCCGTTCCGGGTTGAGGAAACGCTCGAAGAGCAACCCATATTTGACGGGGTCAATATTGGTAATTTGCAGGGCATAGGCCACCAGGGATCCGGCTGCCGAACCGCGGCCTGGGCCTACTGGGATCCCGTGCTCGCGGGCATAGCGAATGTAGTCCCAAACCACCAGGAAATAGCTGGAGAAGCCTTTTTGTTGGATGATGCTTAGTTCAAAGCGCAGGCGCTCCTGATAGTTTTCCGGAATCTGATCTGGATAGGCAACGCCGCAGCGTTTTGCCAAGCCCTGCCAGGCCAATTCGGTGAGATAGCTATCGGCAGAATGGCCCGGTGGAACCGGGTAGTCGGGCATGCGCATTTCCCCAAATAGGTCATAGCCCTCGATCTTTTCCAGCACCTTGAGAGTGTTGGCAATGGCTTCATCGATCACCTCTTGCTCCAGGTGATCGCGGCAGAGGCGGCGCATTTCTTCTGGGCTTTTCAGGTATTCCGTCCCACTGTAGCGAAGGCGATCTTTCTCGGTAAGAGATTTGCCTGTTTGGATGCAGAGCAGGGCATCGTGGGCCTCCACATCCCAGCAGGAGATGAAGTGGCTATCATTGGTGAGGATGATCGGGATCCCCAATTCGCGAGCAATGCGCACCAATTGCACATTGACAAAGCGGTCTTCTCGATAGCCGTGATCCTGGATCTCAATGTAGTAATCATCTCCAAACTGTTCTTGATACCAGGCGGCAACCTGGCGGGCAATTTCTGGCCGCCCCTGCAAAATGGCCTGGGGCACTTCCCCAGCTCGACAGCCGCTGGTCACGATCAACCCCTCCTTGTATTGGGCCAAATACTCTTTGTTGATGCAGGGGCGAGCAAAGATCCCCTTGCCTTGAACGCCGTGGAGATGGGAAATGGTGGTTAGCTTCACCAAGTTTTTATAGCCCTGGGTGTTTTTGGCTAGAACCACTTGGTGATACTTGGGATACTTGCGGCTTTTGTCTCGAATATCGCCGTTGATAACATACATCTCGTTGCCAATAATCGGCTTGATCCCTTTGCTTTTACACAGTTTCACCAGCTCAATGGCCCCATACATGACGCCGTGATCGGTCAGGGCCAGTCCTGGCAAACCCATCGCCACCACCTGCTCAATCAAACGCGGCAATTGGCTAGCCCCGTCCAGAAGGCTGTACTCGCTGTGCAAGTGCAAGGGGACAAAAGACATGGCAACGCTATGGGTAGAGGGATCCCTTCAACCTTAGCCCAGCGCCCCTTTTTCCAGTTGCCGCCAGCTGCCGCTACAGTAAAGTCAGGCCGACGTTTTCTCCCTTTGCTTGCATGGAGACTCCCCTTCGCCTCACCCAGTACTCCCACGGCGGCGGCTGCGGCTGCAAAATTGCCCCGGCGCTGCTGCAGCAGATTCTTAAGGAGCTGCCTCTTCTTTGGTCAGATCCGGCCCTGTTGGTGGGGGCTGAAACGAGCGACGATGCCGCCGTCTACCAACTCAACGACGAGCAGGCCCTGATCCTGACCACCGACTTTTTCATGCCCATCGTGGACGATCCGGTGGATTTTGGCCGCATTGCCGCAGCCAACGCCCTCTCTGACGTTTACGCAATGGGGGGCACGCCCATTCTCGCCCTCGCCATTTTGGGCATGCCGGTCAACACCCTGCCCCTGTCGGCTATTCGGGAGATCATGGCCGGGGGAATCCAGATCTGTCAGGAAGCCGGGATCCCTTTGGCCGGGGGGCACTCCATCGATTCGCCCGAGCCCATCTTCGGCTTGGTGGCGGCAGGCCTGGCCCACCCGCAGCACATCCGCCGCAACGCCACGGCTCAGCCCGGCGACGACCTCATCCTAACCAAGCCGCTGGGGATCGGGGTGATGACCACGGCCCTGAAAAAGGGCCAGCTCAGCGCAGCGGGCTATGCAGAAGTTTTGCAGGTGATGACCCAACTTAACTGCATCGGCCCACAACTGGCGCGGCGACCCCAGGTCCACGCCCTAACCGATGTCACGGGGTTTGGTCTTTTGGGGCACTTGCTGGAGGTCTGTCGTGGCTCAGGGGTAAGCGCTGAGTTGGATCTGGCTGCTATTCCCTTTTTGCCCGAGGCCCTCTCCTTGGCGGAGGCGGGGATCTTCCCAGGCGCAGCCCGTCGCAATTGGCAAAGCTATGAAGGCGTAGAGGCCGACTCTCTGCTGGAGTGGCAGCAGTTGCTCTTGGCGGATCCGCAAACCAGCGGGGGCTTACTGGTGGCGGTGGATCCCGCCTTCACGGCAGAGCTTTTGCAAGAGCTCCACAGCGCCGGCTACTCCTATGCCCGCCGCATTGGCCGCTGCCAGGCCGGCGAAGGGATCGCCATTCGGGTTGTCGGCGAGATCCAAACCCCCCGCCAGTAGCTTGGGGGAAGGCCACGTTTGGCCCTCTCCCCCCAATCTATGAAGATTTGGTCAAGCAGAGCTGCGAAAGTTGAAGATCTCATGTAAGGGGAAGGGGAGCTGAGATATCTTAAAGAGGTATGAACGAGCCCTCTCCCAACAGCCATAGCCTGGTTCAGTGGGTTGAGCCAGGTCAACTGATTCGCAGCCTCAGCAGCGGCCAATTGCTGATGGTGGATCCACAGCGGCACAACGCCTTGATCATCTGCAAGACGTTTCATGCCGAGTTTGCCGGGCCGGGCGCTGCGGTGGGGGAGCCCTTGGATGTGGAGTCGAGCAGCGTGATCCCGATTGGGGATGTGGCTCTGTTGCATCCTCAGGGCTATCAAGAGCGGCAAAACGCCTATACCAAGCGGCTGCACTGGATGCGCTGGTTGCAGCAGATCACCGATAATCCTTTGCCGGCCCAGCGGGCGCGGATTTTGCTCTTTAGCTTGGAGGAGTTTTTCTCTGCGGAGTTGGTCAAGCAGTTGCCGGATGAGGTTTTGGCGCGGCTGGTGGGGGTGCTGCCGCAGACCATCGCCGCAGCTCGGATGGAAATGATGGCCCCCTGCAGCCCCAGCTATTCCCTGGCCGGCTAGGGGGATCCGTTCAAGATTGGACGGCGTGGGCAGTGTCTTCAAAATAACCCCAAAGCTTAGCTACACTAAAAGCCAACTTCGTTCTGGCAACTCGCCCAACCGGGACCCTGGCCTCATGCAGTGGTGGAAACGGCTGCGCCAAAATCGCTGGGCTCAAGTGGGAGCCTACATTCTCGTTTTTTTCTACGTCTGCGCCATTTTTGCCGAGTTTGTTGCCCCCTACAGCCCGCTGGAATCGCAGCCAGGGGGATCCCTTTTGCCCCCCACCGCCATTCACTTGTGGGATGAGTCGGGCGCTTGGCTGGGGCCCCACGTTTACCCCACCCGCCAGGGGCCGGTGGATCTGGAAACGGGCGAACGTCCGCTTTTGGTGGATAGCAGCCGTCCCGCCGGGATCCGCCTGTTTGTGGCCGGCACCCCTTACCGTTGGCTGGGGCTGATCCCCTGGGATCGACATTTGTTCGGCACCGTCCCCCTGCGGCCAGAGGAAGGGCTGCCGGTAGCGCGGCTGCACCTGCTGGGCACGGATGATCAGGGCCGCGACTACTTCAGCCGTCTGGTCTATGGCGGGCGCGTCAGCCTGTTTGTTGGCCTGGTGGGCATCGGCATCTCTTTTCCCATCGGCCTGCTGGTGGGGGCCATATCCGGCTACTTCGGCGGCTGGGTGGATACGCTGCTGATGCGGCTGACTGAGGTGTTGATGTCGATCCCAACCCTGTATTTGCTGGTGTCGCTGGCGGCGGTGTTGCAGGTGAACCCGCTGACCGGCGTGCCCTTCAGCAATGCCGAGCGCTTTTTGGTGATTGTGGCCATCCTCTCTTTTGTGGGTTGGGCGGGCTTGGCCAGGGTCATTCGGGGCCAGGTGCTGTCCTTGCGGGAGCGAGACTTTGTGCAGGCGGCGCGGGTGGCCGGGGCCGGATCCCTGTATCTGCTGGTGCGGCATATTCTGCCTCAGACCACCACCTACGTGGTGATCTCGGCAACCTTGGCGGTGCCCGGCTACATCGTGGCGGAGTCGGTGCTGAGCTTGATCGGCCTGGGGATCCAACAGCCGGATGCGTCTTGGGGAAATATGCTGTCGCTGGCCACCAATGCTTCGGTAATCATTCTACAGCCTTGGCTGGTGCTAGCCCCCACCCTGATGGTGGTGCTCACCTCTTTGTCTTTTAACTTGCTGGGGGATGGTCTGCGAGATGCCCTCGACCCGCGGGATCCATTTTGAGGAGAAGCTGCTTCCGAATTGTGACGGTTCAGGGGAGATGCGAGGGTCTGCCGTTCACCGCTTTCCGTCCGGATAGAGCCGATTTAGCCCCTTGCGAGCCTTAGCATAAACATCCAGGGTGGCATTCATTTTTAGGATCTGGCGGTAAACTTGCTCGGCCCGGGCGATTTCCCCCTCCTGCTCCAACTTCTCGGCCAGCTTGAGCAAACTTTGGGCCGAGGGATCCGCCAAAGAACCCTGCTCCTGCAGTTGCTGCAGCTCTTCCAGGCGCTCCTGCACCATTGGTCGCAACAGCCAGGAATCATCCAGATCCAACACCTCTCGGTAGTAGCGCTGGGCCTCTTTGAAGTTCTTCTGCTCGTCGTAGGCTTCCGCCAGTTGCAGAGCCAGCTCCGCCGTGGGCCGATCCTTAAACTGGCGATGCAGTTGGTTCAGCCGCCGCAGGAAGGGGGATCCCTGCTGCGGGTTTTGTAAATCCGGGGCGTGTTGAACCGGCAGATAGTTGCTCCTCTCCGCCGATTGTTGAGGGGAAGGGGCAGGCTCCGCGGCTTGAGATCGAAGGGGCGTTTGACGGCTGATGCTTTTGGGGTCAATGGGGGCGGGCTTGTAGACCCAAACCGGCTGATCCGGAGAGGATGCCGGTGGGGTTGGGTGTGGGATCGGCTGGGGCAAGGGAATGGTTTTGCGCTCCGGCGGTTCAGGAGGGGGTTGCTTCAGTTCTGCAAGGGTGCCGGGAGGTTTGGGGGCTTGGAATTGAATTGCTTTGGCAGTCTCCCTGCGCTCTTGGGCCAATTCTCGATAGAGGGCGGCCAATTGGGCATACCCCGCTTCTTCGTAGGCGGTGGCCAGCCAACGGGCATTCTCCGGGCTGGGATCCGCACGATAAGCCCGCCGCAGCAACTGCAAAGCAGTGCCATAATTGCGCTCTCGAATGGCTGCCTGCCCCAAACTGGCTGAGCTGACCCCGGTTGTATCGCTAGCCATGGTTCTCCGTTATGCCTTGCTGTGCAGCGATAATAAATCAGTTTTCCTTTTCCAAGCCAGCCACTCAGGGCAACCTTGGCAACTGGATCCCTTGGCCATAGCATACCCTTGTCGAGCCGAACGCTGACGGGGAAAGACTTCTCTTCTTGTTGGGATCTGCTCGGTAGACATCTTTAGCCGATGTTGATTTGAGATTGAGGCGTTGAGATCTGGATGTGAGGCGTACTTTCAAGCTAGCTTGTAGTCAAGACCCGAGCAGCGACAGGTTTCGGCGCAAACATGATTCAACAGTTTCGAGAGCGGTACCCTATGGGCAGTTTGCTCACCGATCTGTTGCGCGTAGAAGAAGGGATCTACATTGTCAAAGCCCAGGTGGTGGTGAACAACACGGTTCTGGGCAGTGGTATTGCCGGCTCCAACACAGTAGAAGAAGCGGAAGATGCTGCGCTGAAGCGCGCTTTAAACCACGCAGGATTCGGTCATTCCGCAACTTCCTTGAGCTTGGGTATGGATTCTGCTGCCGCCAGGCTGCCCTATTTGCCAACTCCCGACTTGGCCTTGGCCAATGGGCGCACCCACTCTTCTCCTGCCCCTCAAGCCCCTGAGCCAACAGGGATCCCTGTCCGACAGCAGTCGCTCCCGGAGCTGCCCAACCTGAGGGAGCCAGAGGCCCAGGGGGAGGATTTGTCGGACATCATTGCTCAAACAGATGTCGAGATGCAGCGTATTGGCTGGGGCCGCAAGGAAGGACAAGAGTTCCTGGAGCGTCGCTTCCAGAAAAAATCTCGCCACCAACTGAATGAGGCCGAACTGCGGGAGTTCTTGCGCTATTTAAAACAGCAGCCGTCACGCCTCAACAGCGAGCCTCGTTTTTGATTTTCCCAGACTCCCTCACCCCCAACCCCTCTCCCTCTGGGAGAGGGGAGTTAGACTTGACTTTGGAAAAATCCCTTGCCCAGAGGCGGGAGAGTAGATCAAACCGCTGGGCTCTGGAATAGCCACGGCTAGGGCGCACCCACAATTACAGTGGTGTCTTGCATTGTCTTCACGACGGTCTCGCCTCCTTCCGAGAGCACAACCCGTCGCTCTGGCACCGATACTCCGGCCACCCTGGCAGTTTGGTAGTTCTGCCCGGCCTGCACCACAGAAGGGATCACGCCTGGACCGGAAACCAGCGCAAAGGATTCACCGCCGATTTGGACAACCCCAGAAACTTGCACGCTGCGGGCAAAGGCCGCCGGGTCGGGAGTGGGCGTCGGGAGCGGGGTGGCCACTGCTACGGGCACTTCGCCACCATTGCCGGGCGGCGGCAGTTCCGGAGGCGGAGGTAGAGGTGGCAGATCAAGGGTCGGCTCAGGAGCACGCACGTTCTGGGGCACAAAGGGATCCGCCCGTCCGGCTCCACTTAAGGCCCGCTGGGTTTCCTGCTCCCGATCCACCGGTGGGATCAGGCTAGAGGCAGCTTGGGTGGTTTGCAGAAGAGAAGGCACCGGCGGCGGTTGGTCAGGAGCGGTCTGGCCAAAACCGTCGGGCAGGTTTGCCGTTTGTTGCCGGGCAAGAGCTTGCATCTGGCTGGCTCCCCGCGCCAGAGTAGCGTTCATGTCCTGTTCCCAACGGCCTGAGGCATTCAGCCGCATGATCACGGGGCTGCTGCCGCCGCGCGACTCCACCCAGATCTCGGCTGCTGTGTCGCTCAGCCGACGGGAGCGGAGGATGCGGGATCCCGGCGGCAAAAGCGGCTGCAGCGCCAGTTCCGCTTCGGGAACCGCTTGTCCGTTGGCCAAAGCAGAAGACAAACGAGGGGACAAGCACAACATGCCCCCTGCCGACAACAGGAGGATCCCAAGTGAGAGCAGTTGGCGAGCAGGTAAAGATTTCAGCATAGAGACCACCGGCAGAGAGCCTCGCATCACCAAAATAGCCAAAATCTTGGGGATGGGGCTCAATCGAGCTGCTTTTTTCGGCAACAATGCTAGGATTTCCCAATCAAAGCCTCACCCCCTGTCGATAGGGATCCCGACCTCAAAGCCGGCCCCTGTCCGAGCGCAGCCCAATTTGCCATAATGAAGAGAGACTGTAAACATTTGTTAAGGCCATGACTGTCTCTGCTCTGGATCCTGTCAACCCCGCTCGTCTGGAGGAAATCGCCCAACGCTTGCGCAGCCAACGCCCTGCGGATCGCATGGTGGCCTTGGCCCAGTTGCGGGATGTGCCAGCGGAGCAGGCGGTGCCGCTGATTTTGCAGGTCATCGACGACGAAAACCTGCAGGTGCGCTCTTTTGCCGTCTTTGCCCTGGGGATCAAGCAGACGGACGCCTGTCTGCCCAAGCTGCTGGAGATCCTCACCCAAGACCCGGACTACGGCATTCGCGCCGATGCGGCAGGCGCCCTGGGCTACTTGGAAGATCCGCGGGCTTTTGAGGCCCTGGTGCGGGCTTTTTATGAAGATGTGGAGTGGCTGGTGCGCTTCAGCGCCGCCGTGGCCCTGGGCAACCTGAAGGATCCACGGGCCTATGAGGTGCTGCTGCGGGCGTTGGAGGGGCCGGAAGTGTTGCTGCAGCAGGCGGCCATTGCAGCTCTGGGAGAACTGGGGGATCTGCGGGCTTTGGATCACATCCTGCGGTTTGCCCAGTCGGAAGATTGGCTGGTGCGGCAGCGGCTGGCCCAGGCCTTGGGAAATCTGCCCTCGCCCAAGAGTGTTTCTGCCCTCAACTATCTGGCCAGGGATCCCCACGATAGCGTTGCCGCGGCGGCTTTGGATTCGCTGCGGCGGCTGCGCCAAAGGGGCTTCCCAGAACCCACGCCTGAGGCGGGATCCCGGCCAGCCGATTCGGAAGCAAGCTAAGCTGGAAATCCGGGTTTGGCCTGGTGTAGGGAGGCGAGGATTTGCCGACCCTTGTTGTTTCCTGATCCCCTGCTGCGATGGTTACCAGCCCCCATCCTCTAGTTGCTCCGGAAATAGCCGGATCCCCCTCTCGGCCCCGCATTGTGGCGGCCCTTTCTGGGGGGGTAGACAGCTCCACGGTGGCGGCCCTTCTCCACGAACAGGGCTATGCCGTGGAGGGAGTGACTCTCTGGCTGATGCGGGGGAAAGGCCAGTGCTGCACCGACGGCCTGGTGGATGCTGCTGCCATCTGTGAGCAATTGGGGATCCCCCACCATGTGGTGGATAGCCGTGAGCTGTTTCAGGCCGCCATTGTCGATTACTTGGTGGCCGGCTATGGGGAGGGGATCACACCGCTGCCCTGCTCCCAATGCAACAAGCTGGTGAAGTTCGGCCCCCTGCTGGCCTATGCCCGCGAGACGCTGGGCATCTCTCAGATCGCCACCGGCCACTACGCGCGGGTGCGTTTTGAGGCCGAGCTGGGGCGCTATCAACTGCTGCGGGCGGTGGATCGGCAGAAGGATCAGTCCTATTTTCTCTACGACCTCAGCCAGGAGCACCTGGCCCACAGTCTCTTCCCCTTGGGCGAGTACACCAAGGCCCAGACCCGTCAGATTGCCGCGCGCTACGGCTTGGTTACAGCAAACAAGCCCGAAAGCCAGGATCTGTGCTTGATCGAGACCTATGGCTCGATGCGCAACTTTTTGGATCAGCACCTGGGTCAAAGGCCGGGGGAAATTGTCGATACCCAGGGGCGAGTCCTGGGATATCACGAAGGTATCCACCACTACACCGTCGGCCAGCGCAAGGGGCTGGGGATTGCCTCTTCCCGTCCGCTCTATGTGGTGCGCATCGATGCGGCCATGAACCGCGTGGTAGTGGGAGAGCGGGAAGAAGCCACCCAAGCTGAGGCGTGGGTGCGGCGGGTGAACTGGGTCTCGATCCCTGCGCCGGCAGAACCCTTGGCCGTGGAAGTGCAGGTGCGCTACCGTACCCCACCGGTGCCGGCTATGGTGATCCCAAAATCGCCGGAGCGGGTGAAGCTACAGTTTGCCGAGCCGCAATTTGGCGTCACCCCTGGCCAAGCCGCCGTCTGGTACCACGGGGATCTCCTGCTGGGAGGTGGCATCCTGGAGCGCCCTTCTCCCTAACTAGAGATTCGGCAGAGCTCTCTGGCATTACTCCCCTCTCCCCTTGGGAGAGGGGCGGGGGGTGAGGGCTCCCCTTTTTTGCCATCCGAGACAAACGCCGCAATCAGGAGGCCGCTTGCCCCTTCAAGTGCTGCAGGGATCGGAACAGGAGCACGATATAGGTCCAGGCAAGTGGCGTAACTGCTACCCCCCCGACCACCCCAGGCACCAACCCAAGCACAGTCCCATCAAAGCCGAGGATCGAACCTAAGACTCCTGCAAAAACAACAAAAACAAAAAAGACAACAGCCCAAATCAAACCTGGAACCACAAGAGCCCAAAACACGCCCCACCAGCGGCCCTTGACAAGGTTCCAACTGTAGCGCAGCCCTTCTGTAGCTCCTCGATTTTCCAAGGCAATGGCACAAGGGGTAAAAACCAGCCTGACTCCCACGTAAATGCCAGGAAGGATCAAAAGGAGGGAGGCAAGGAAAGAGAGGAGTCCTACTAAGATGCTGCCGAAAACCAGAGGCACTGCCTTCGAAAGGGCCCGGTCGAGGCTGTTGCCCAGCAGGGGAGCTTGCCGCTTCAGGTGCTGATCCACCAGCCAAAAGGCTGCGCCAGCCAGGATGGGAGCAACAATTAGGCTGTAGGCCAAATTGAGGATCCCCCCAAAAAGTGGGATCAGCTCTGCGACGATGGGAATGATAAGGCCAGGAGAGGCCAGGATCAACAGCGGCCCATAGACGGGGCCTACAACTTCAAACGAGCGCTGCAGAAGGGAAAGCGGGTTAAGAGTAGCGCTTTGCATGGTAGAGGGATCCCTGGGGTAGACACCCTCTACATACCACACCATCCCCCTTTTTGGGCTGAGAAGGGGATTAAGCAACTCAAGGTCTGGGTCTTGCTATACAGAAGATTTTTGTAAAATCCAAGCCGCCGCTTGTTCGCCGCTGCGCAGGGATCCCTCGAGGCTGCTCTGGTGGGTGTATTCTCCAGCCCAGAGAAGGCCCGGCAGGCCGCTGCAGGTGGGAACCAGATGCTGCTGAAAGCCGGGCGGCTGGACAAACTGGGCAAAAGGGATCCGATACACCCGCAGCAGGCGCAATCGTTCCAAGGGGGCTTTGGGAAAGTAGGCCTGCAGCTCGGCCCGGCAGGCTTGGGCCAGCTCCTCGTCGCCCAGAGGGGGATCCCCCAACACCGTCACCGAATAGAGGTGTTGGCCAGCAGGAGCCAGTGCTGGGCTAAGCTGAGTGAGCTGAACCCAGTGGTTGATCCAGCCTTGGCCGCTGGCGTTGAGGTACAAGTAGGCACCGCGGGCCAGGGAAAAGGGGGCGCAGAAATAAAGGCAGGTCACCGCCCGTCCCTGGGTGGGGATGGGTACAGGAGTCTGGGGGCAGAGCTCCGCTTGCCAAGCCCGCGCTTGAGGGGCATCGGTGGCGCAGACCACCCACTCGGCAGGGATCTCCTCGCCCTTGGCGGTGCGGATCCCGCGCACTTTTCCCTCTTCCACCAGGATGCGCTCCACCGGGGTTTGGTAGCGGATCTGCTCTGGGGCAAGGTGGCCGGCCAGTTGGCGGACAATCTCTCCCATGCCCAGCGCCGGGGTGACGATGGCTCCTTCGGCCATCATCTTGAAATAAAAGGCAAAGAGGCGGGCGCTGCTGGCCAGATCCGGATCCAAAAGAATGCCGCGGAAAAAGGGGTAGAAGAAGTGCTGGCAGATCTTTTGGGAAAATCCGTACTCCTCTAGGAACTCTCGCACCGAGCGGTCAGATCCCCCCAGTCCTTCCTGGAAAACCTGTTCTGGGGTGCGCCGCGCCAGCTCCGCCCGCAACTGCAGCACCTTGAGCTTGTCGCCAAAGCTGGCCAAGGGGTTGAAGAGGGAAGGGACAATGCTGGTCGGATCCCGCAGGGGATCCCCCAACAGCCAGCAGCGACCGGGTTGGGCCAGCATCGCTCCCGGACGGTAGGGGCGGGGGTTAAGCTTGCTCAGATCCAGATGCCGCCGCACTTGGGGATAGGCGGTAAACAGCACCTGAAAGCCGCGATCCAAACGGAAGCCCTCCACCGCGTCGGTGCGCACCCGCCCGCCGGGGCCGTCGCTTTTTTCCAGGACTAGGACATCGCTCCAACCCGCCTGGCTCAGCACCTTGGCGCAGGTTAAGCCGGCCAGCCCTGCCCCGATAATGACCACTCTGCCCATGCTGCTGGGATCCCTTCTCTGTGGAGTATTTTACCTGGCTCGATTCCTCAAGGCTGAGTCCCCTTCTGAGGCAGGATGTTCTGGCCCCCAGATGCGAATGGCGCCATCGGCACCGCCGCTGAGAAGGGTTTGCCCGTTGGGGCCAAACAGCAGAGCACTCACCATCCCAGTCTGGCCGCCCAGGGTGCGTAACTCTTTGCCGCTGCCCAAATCCCAGAGTTTGATCTGCTGGGCGCGGTGATCGGTGCCGCTGGCCAGCAGGCGGCCATCGGGGCTGAGGGCAAAGGTGGCCAAGCCAGACAAGGGCTGGGCCAGAGTGCGCTCGAGGGATCCCGTGCCCACGTTCCAGATCCAGATGCCGGAAGCGCTGGCGGCGAGCAAGTGGCGGCCATCGGGGCTGAGGAGCACCTGCTCGATGGGGTAGTCGGCCTCCAGGGTTTTCAACAAAGCCCCGCTGCCGGGATCCCAAAGATGAACGGTGGGATCCCCGTTGGCGGCCACCAGGATCCAGGGCGGGCTCCTTTTTTCCGCCACCCCAGAGGGAGCGAAGGCCACCGCCGTAATGCCTGACCCCTGGGTAACCGGGTGGGCGGCGCTGTCGATGGTGCGCACCAACTGGCCATCCTCAGCTTGCCAAAGGCGAATGGTACGGTCGGCGCTGCCGCTGGCAATCCAACGGCCATCGGGGCTGATGGCGACGCTGTTGATCAGCTCGGTGTGGCCCTGCAACTGCAGCCGTGGCACCCCATCCCCCAGGGTGGCCAAATCCCAAACCCGCACCGTCTTGTCGGCCCCCCCACTCACCAAAAAGGTACCATCGGGGCTGATGGCCAGCGTCTCAATCGAGCCTTCGTGGCCTGCCCAGCTCTGCAGCAGTTGGCTGGCCTGGGGATCCCAAAAGCGGATGACACCGTCGTCTCCCCCGGCAACCAGGAGATCTCCATCCGGGCTGATGGCCAGAGCGGTGATAGCGGCGGGGCCTTCCAGTGTGGCCTTGAGCTGCAAGGACTTGGCCCAGTCAGCTAGGTTGAGGGCAGGGCTGGAAGAGGATAGGGATCCAGTCCTGGAGGGATTGGGCGGCTGCTCTGGGGAGCTGAAGCTTTTGAGCCCAGCGGATCCCAAATTTGCCCTCGTTCCCGCGGGCGGGACAGAGTCCCTGGGCATAATTGCCTTCTCTCCCCACAGGCTGAGGTTGGCCGCCAGTTGCCAGGCAGCAGCTCCGAGTAGCACCAGCAAAGCCGCCAGACTACTCCCCGCCCAAAGTGGTGGGATCCAGAAACGCGCCCGCAGTGATACCGAGGAACGCGGCGGCGTAGTCGGCTCCTGTAAGGGAGCGGCGGCAACAGGGTCGGGCAGGATCTCAGCGCCGGGAGAGACGCCCTCTGCCAGAGGCAAAGCCTGGAGAGCGGCCAAAGCTGCCGCTGCCGAAGCAAAGCGCTGCCGCGGGTCACAACCCACCAGGCAGTCCAAAAAAGCGGCAAAAGGAGCGCTGGTAGGAGCCAGATCGTGCCAGCGCAGCTCCCCCGTCAACGGGTCGCGAAACAGCTTGTGGGGCGGGATCCCTGAGAGGGCCTGTATGGCGATGAGCCCAAGTGCCTCCAGATCCCTGTCGGCAGCCTCAGGCCCAGAGTTGCAGCAGCCCAAGCCCAACACCACCCAGCGGCCATCCGCCCGGCGACAGATCAGGCGAGAGGGCTCTAGGTTGCAGCAGTTTACCCCCTCACTGTGTAGCAAGGCCAAGGTTTGCAGCACATCTTGCAAAAAGGCCCGCACCTCCGCCTCTGACCAGAGCTGCCCTTGCTCCGTGGCCTGGCGCAAGGCTTGCTCCAGGGTAGGCCCCTCGATCCACTCTTCTACCCAGTAAAAGCCCCCCTCCTCCTCAAAATAGGCCAGCAGGCGCGGGAGAGTGTCATGGGATCCCAGGCGTTCCCGCAGCGCCATTGCCTGTTGAAATTGCTGCCGGGTGGCAGAGGGCTCTTCCTCCTTGGGAGAGCGAGGTTGCCAACGCCTGATCACCACCCAGATCTGTTCGGGGCGATGGCCATCTTGGGCCAGGTAGGTTTGCCCGCTGGATCCCAGTTCTTCTAGGATCTGATAGCGGCCAGCCAAGGTTTGCCCTACCATAAGGACTCCGGTCGCTCCAGGCAGATGTGGCTCACCAGTGGCCTATCCTCAGCCAGGCTACCAATCTTTGCTTCTGACCCATAATGCCACAGTAAGAAAACGGGGTCTAAGGCAACCCCCTCGGCAAGAGATAAGGTCTCTGGCTACTCGAGGCGCAAGAGATGGAGGTAACCTCCCTCGGGAAAAAGGAGATCTAGATCAGGCGCGAGGAGCTGGGGCTCGATCCTCTCCCCAATTGGCGGCCCGCCCAAGGAAAATCCTCTACACTAAATAGAACCAGTACAGGCAAAACCGCGTCCATTCTATTGTTTGCCGGTCTGTTCTCCAGGCTGGCCTCCTTGGCACCTTATGTCTTCTGTCAACCCGGCCTTGCCCATTCAGTGGATCGATGCGGATTCGGGAGAGGTGGTGGAGGAATGTCCCTGGGAGAGCAGCCCCCATCCGGGTACCTACGTTCAACTGGCGGAGCAGCACTATTTGGTTTTGGAAAAGCGCCATTCCTATCAACTGCGGCAGGGCAAATATCACCTGTGCAGTATCCGCGCTCTCATTCGCCCGGTGAGCCCACCCCCTGAGGCCGGCCACTTTCTAGGGGATCCCTCCTGTCGGTTCAATGCCCGCTCGCCCCTGTTACGCTGCGCCGTTAACCCCAACGGACCCTGCCAAGGCTGCCCCCACTACGAGCTGGCCCAGCGGCGCTAGCCCTCCAGGTCCAGCGCCAGCACCTCGGTCAGGGCGCGGCTGGTTTTCTCCCGGAACTCGGCTACGCTTACTCGTCCCAGCAAATACACCGCCAGCAGCATCACCGCCGCCTCCACCCCGAAGACGGTGGCGTAGGAGAGGACGGGGGAAGAGGGAAAGAGAATCCGCCCCAGATCCAGCAAGGCGCCACCAATGAGGGTAGAGAGCGCCTGCGACATGGCCTGGGCTAGGCCCCAGGCTCCAATGAAGGTGCCGGCGGTTTCTGCTGCCGTCAAGTCCAACATTAGGCTAATGGCGCCGTTGGTGGTGATCCCGGAAGCCAGGCCAAACAGGATCATGCACAGTTGCAACATCGCTGGCTCGCCCGTAAACCCTGCCAAAATGGTCAACCCAAAGGAGATCGCCACCAGCAGGCAGCCCAGCCGAGCCGTTGGCTGCTTGCCCAGCCTGGGCACGATCAGAAATCCGGTCACCACAATTCCCGCCAGAACGCCCAGGCTCCAGAAGGCGTTGAGCTGGGTACTTTGGGATACGGTCATGCCGAACACCTCGCCGCCATAGGGCTCCAGAACCGGCTGCTGGATAAACAGGCCCATGGTCATCAGAACCAAAAAGCCAAAGAAGATCAGGGTTTGGCGGCTGGCGGTGAGCACCTTGAGGGCCGTGCCCAGGGTGATCTGGTCTTCCCGCCCGGCCAAGGTGGAACGGGATCCATAGCGGGAATAGCGTTCTTCCACCCCCCAGGTGGCGATCACCCCCAGCAGGATCACCACAGCAGGAATAACAATGAAGAGGCGGTTGATCGTGCTCTGCAAGTTCTCGGGATCCAGGCCGCGCAGCAGCACTGCCGAGCCAATTGCCCCGCCGGCAATGCCCACCATCAGCATCGACCAGACGATCCCCACCAACTGGGAGCGGTTGTGCTCATCGGAAACATCCACCAGCAGCGCCGCAAAGGGCGTGGAGCAGGCGCTCAGGCAAAGCCCATAAAGAGCAAACATCAAGGCGGCGAGAGCAATCCAACCGTAGGTGGCCAGCGACCAACCGCTACTGGCAAAGCTCTGCCCCAAACCCCACACCACTTGCACCGCCAAGAAGATGCACAGGGCAAACAGCACCGAGCCCAGGCGCACATAGCCGCTGCGGTGCGTCCCAAACAAAGGCTTGGCATCAGAAAGCTGCCCAAACCAGACGCGGGCCGGGGAAACCAACTGGTGCATGGCCAGGGATCCCCCTACCACCGTGGCCGGGATGGCCAAGAGATCCAGGTCGATCATGACCCGGTTGAGCACCCCCAGCGTCAGCAGCGACATCATCCCCAGGCCCATCTGAAATAAGCCTAGGCGAAACATCACGGGCAAAGGCAAGGGGGGCGCCGAAGGCTGAGACTCTGAAGAAATGGCCGTGGCCGCAGACACGTTGACCTCAGGACCCCGTTGAATATTGGCCATGACCTGTGATGATTCATGCAAAAGCCCTACAGCTTTTTATGGTAGCCCAGGTAGCTGGGGATCCCGGCAAAGGGATGGGGTTGCCAAAAGCGAAACTGCCGCGCCGGCTCTCCGTAACCGGGTTATGGTCAGGGCATCGTTAAAGAAGGGAGCCTACTATATTGAAGGAAGCCCACATCCCCACCTTTTGGCTGCTGAGTTCGCTAAGCTGGATGAGCATTTCCCCGGCTGCTCTGCCGCTGATGTCCACTGCTTAGGCAAACCCTATGGATTTTCCGACGAGCCAGGATCCTTCCTCATCGCTGCCGCAATGGGCAGAGTACTTCGCTTATAGGCAGGTAATCGACCGGACAATCGCCATGACTAGGGATCCGCGGGCGTGATCCCTGGCAGCCCACTACGGGCTGGATATCGTTGAGCTCACCTGGGAAGATACCGGACGCCACAAGGGGTCTGCCCTCGGCCCCAACATCAGCGACATGACCATCCAGGTGCAGCAGCTCAACCCCCTGACGGGTCGCCGCGAGCTGAGCCTGATGCCGGTGATCCGCTACCCCAACTTTGCCGATCTCTCTGCCGACCTGCCCCTCGACAGCCTGAAGGTGCTGGTGGGCAACGAAAAAGGAAAACCCCTGCGCGCGGTGTCGCTGCGGGAGCTGCTGGGGAACCTGCGCCGCTACTTGCACAACCCCCGCTCTTGGGCCGGCAACCGCAACTCGCTGCTGGCCCCACGGGATAGCTATGTGCTGGTGAGCGCCCAGGCCGCCTTTTTGCCCATCCCTGCCGGGGGATCCGCCCAATTCAACCCGGTGCTGTTCAACTATCAGTCTTATCCGGGCAACCCAGCCGTGCTGGCGATCTTGTCCACCCGCGAGGGCACCAGCATTACAGTGATCGAGAACCGCCCGGAGGAGGGATGGGGGAAGATCTGGGGCCAGCGCCTTTTCTTCAACCAAAACGGTGAACGGGCCAGCCTTACTGGGCAGCGCCTCAGCGATTTCCAAGCCCAGCAAGGCGCCAACCCAACCCCCAGGGATCCCGACTCGGCGGAAGTTCCGGAAGAAGCCCTGAACCTGGTAATGCTGATCCAGGTGCCCCTCAAGCAAAGGAAAGTTGAGCAGGTCAGATACTTTACGGAGACCCTAGGCCTAGAGGACTGCTTCCCTAGCAATGTAGAAGCTGCCGTCATCGGCCACGGGGAGGTGGAGGGCCCCTTCACCGAGATCAACAACCTCGACATCGAACGGGATCCCCGCTTTCCCATTCGGGTCACTATCCAGTTCTACAAAGCCACCGACAACGGCGTGGTCTCCGCCGAGGATATGGCCCAAATTCACCGCCAGATTGCCCGCGTCTATCGAGAGGCCGACTATGTGGGCAGCCTGGTAATCCAGCCAGATACGGGCCGCCCGACCGAGTACGACCGCGACGCCGAAACCGAGCGCCCCTTTCCCTTTCCTTGGTTTCCTTGGTGGCTGCGACGCTAGCCTGTTGCCGCTGGTTTTGGCGGGGGCAAGCGGCAAAATCTTTCCGCGCCGGGGTTTCTCTACTACACTGACAACTGACCTGGTGCCAAGCGAAACGAGCCTTCGGGCCGCGGCGCTCGGCAGTTGCGGCCCTTGCACAGACAACAAACCCAATCTCGATCTTGTTTGAGACCGAGAGGCAGATCTATAGACAACTTTCGCTCAAGTCGGCGAAGAATTTCCCCGGCAACCTTATGGCTGACGCAGTTCCAGTTCGTCGCTACGACCTGTTTGTGCAAGCCTCGCGGCTGCTGCAGCGCTATCGGCAGTTGACGCCGGAACTGCGTCCGGTGGGAGTGGAGGTGGCGCTGGCCATCCAGTACCATCGCGCCCAGGCCGGCTCGGGATCCCTTCTGCCGGCGGTGGGATCCCCCCATGGCCTGCCTCTGCAGCAGGTGGCCCAGCGCATTTGCGATCCCTTCTATAGCAAAGTCCACCCCCTGCTGCCCACCCTGCCGGAGACGGGGGAGCCCTTGGTGTGGCCCTTGTTCAACCAAGGGGAAAATGGCCTTGTCCAGCCCCTGGCGCCAAGCAAAGTGGGCGGCAAACTAGCAGAACGGCGCTGGCTCAAAGCTTGTAACAGCCAGGAGGGCATTGGTTGTCATGCCCTGGCAGCCCATCTGTGGCAGGACGAGCGTTTTCTGGCCGAAGACCGGGATCTGTGTCCCTTTCGCCTCTACGACGGGCGCTACCCCTTGAGCGTGGATCAAGGGCGGCAAACCTGCGGCTTCGACGATCACCCTTGTGGCTGGCAACCGGGGCATCCCAAAATGCTGCAGGTGGTGGGCAAGGGCAAGCAAGCGGAGATTTTGCTCCCCCACTGGACCGAGGACATGTGGGCCATGCTCATCCCGCCCCATCGCCCCCTGCCCATC
>NZ_JANSIZ010000026.1:0-34480 GCF_047462315.1 Synechococcus sp. H60.2
GGGCAGAAGAAGAGACAAAAGCTCTGCTGTCAAGCGGGTGAGGAAACCCCACCCGCCTGCGCGGTGGGGTAGTTCATTCGACCACATTTCGGAAGAATCCCTGGCCAGTTGGCGGCAGCGCTACCGGCAAACTTTAGATCGGGTGGAGTCGGAGTCTAACTAATTGGAGCTACAGGGCAGGGATCCCTTAGGAGCTGGGGTGGACAGGCGGATTTCGGGAAGTACGCAATTGCTGGGCCTGATCGGGGATCCGGTGGTCCACAGCCTATCCCCGGCGATGCACAACGCTGCCTTGGCGGCCATGGGAGAAGACTACTGCTACGTGCCCTTTCCGGTGGCGGCAGAGCGCCTGGCAGTGGCGGTGGCCGGGCTGGCGGCCATCGGGGTGCGGGGGTTTAACGTCACCATTCCCCACAAGCAGGCGATTCTGCCTTTGCTCAGCCAGGTGGAAGCGCGGGCGGCAAAGGTGGGAGCAGTAAACACGGTCTACGCCTTGCCGGAGGGAGGCTGGGGCGGCACCAACACCGATATCGACGGTTTTGTTCAGCCTTTGCTGGGCCTGGAAAAGGGGATCCCCACCCTAATCCTGGGCTGTGGCGGGGCGGCGCGGGCGGCCATCCAGGGCTGTTTGGAGTTGGAGTTGGGGCCAGTACGGGTGGCCGGGCGATCCCCTGAGAAGTTACAGGCTTTGCAACAGACCTGGCCGCAGGTGGAAACGCTGAGCTGGGCCGAGCTGGATCGCCACTTGCCCGAGACTTCCCTTGTGGTCAACACCACCCCCGTGGGCATGTACAAGCCGGGATCCCCTGCTGAGCTGTCTCCCCTCAGCCGGGAGCAACTGCGCCTTCTGCCCGCCGGCGCCGTTGTCTACGATCTCATCTATGTACCGGATCCCACGCCGCTGCTGCGTATGGCCGCAGCGTTAGGCCACACCCCCATCAGTGGCCTGGAGATGCTGATCCACCAGGGGGCCAAGGCCCTCTCCCTCTGGCTGGGGGGCAAGCCTGTGCCGGTGGAGGTGATGCGGCAGGCGGCCCGGCAGCAGTTGGCCCAGATTGAGGTGGATAGGGCAAGGGATCCCAAGCTCTAGCTCTCCTCTCAAAGTTGAATGCAATTGGCTGGGGGCGGGAACAATTGCCTCGGGCCTGCCGGTCTCTAGGGGGAGATAGGGCTACAGCAATCCTCGGTGGGGTTAAGGGTGTTGAGGTTGCCAAGGCAGCAGCGGAAATGGCTTGCAGGTGTGCTCGGCGCACTGATGTGGCTGGGATCCGGAATCGCCGCCCAGGCCCGATTCCCTAGGTTTGGCCATTCCCTTTTTCCTGACTCCGATCCCAGGTTTCAGGGCAGCGGGGAACAGACAGGATCCCTGTCTGCTCTTCAGCTCGATGCCTTCTGCCGGCAACCCCCTGAGGAAGTGGCGCGCAAGGCTCAACTGCGCCAGCGGGCCACCCAGTCAGAGGCCGCTTGGGCCGAATACACCCAAGTTTTAGCCGAACATCGCGCTGCCTTGATTGCCTGCCGCAGCCGCCGTTGGCCGCAGATTCAGGCCATTTGGGTGCGCTTGCATCCCTGTGATGCCAATCCAGGCGTACTGGATCAGGTGTTTGACCAGGTGGTGAACCTGGGCTATAACCGCGTTTTTATCGAGACGTTTTACGATGGCCGCTCCATTTTGCCCGATGGGGCGGGCGGGATCTGGCCCAGCCTGCAGCCCAATGCCGATTTGTTGGATCTGGCTCTCAAGGCGGCGCGACGGCGGGGGTTATCGGCCTATGCCTGGGTGTTTTCCCTCAATTTCGGCTACAGCTACGGGCTTCTCCCAGATCGCCAGGCAGTCTTGGCCCGCAACGGCCGTGGCCTCACCACCGTCTTGGATCCGGCGACAGCCCTTGCAGAAGATTTGGTCAGCCCGGATGAGGTGTTTGTGGATCCCTTTCATCCTCTGGCGCGACGGGATTTTGCCGAGCTGATCCGCCGCATCCTGCAGCGGCAGCCGGATGGGATCCTCTTCGACTACATTCGCTATCCCCGCGGCTCTGGGGGATCCAGCCTGGCAGCCACCGTCCAGGATCTGTGGATCCATGGGGAGGCAGCCCGGCAAGCCTACCTGGATTTGGCAGAAAACCCGGCGGGCCGAGCCTTGCTGGAGCGTTACCTCAGCCAGGGCTATATTACTGTGGCAGATGTTCTCCATCTGGATGCCACCTATGCCGAAGAGCCCCGCTGGCGCCAGCCAGGGGATCCCAAGCCCAGCGCAAGCAGGGAGCGGCCACTTTCTCCAGAACTAGGGGACGGGATGGCCCAAAGCAAAGCAGGCGAGAATTGGCATTCCACCCATGCCGATTCAGAAGGTGATTCAGGGAATAGGGATTTAGAGAATTTGGCGGCTCCCCGTCCAAAAGCAGCGCCGCCGGATCCCACCCCTACCCCTAGCGCCGCTCTCCGACAGGAGCGCTGGCAAGAGCAGCTCTGGCAGCTCAGCGTTGAGTTTGCCCGCTATGGGATCCTCGATTACCTGCGGCAAGCTGCCCAACCGGCCCAAAGCCTTAGGATCCCGACCGGGGCCGTCTTTTTCCCCGAGGGCAACCAGGCGGTGGGAGAAGGGTTCGACGCCCGTCTCCAGCCTTGGGATCGTTTTGATCCAAACATGGAGTGGCACCCGATGGCCTATGCCAAGTGCGAGGATGGCTCCTGTGTGGTGCAGCAGGTGGGGCAAATCCTGGCCGTGGCCTCTCCCCAAACCTTTGTCTGCCCGGCCATCGCCGGCCTATGGGGACAAGCGCAGCGAAAACGCCCCAGCTTGGAAATCCAGATGGGATCCCTGGCCCGCCGCTTTCCGCAGTTGCCTTGTGTGAGCCACTTTGCCCTCTCTTGGATCGAGCCGGAGCTGGAGCGCAGCCGTCGCACCTGTCAATTCTGATGCTCACCCCACACCCGCAAGTTGGGAATTCTGAAATTATGAACCCCGAACAATTCGATCTGATTAACCGCTTGTTTCAACTCACGTTTCAAATCGGGGATCGCTTGGGATGTGAGTCTTCTGACCCCGCTCAACTACTCCTGACCGACCGGCCCGGCCTAGAAGCAAGCCACCTATATTTCCCGTTCGATTACGTTTACGAGGATCTGGATCCCGAAGTGTGGGCCAATTATGCGGCTGAGGTGCCAGCTTTATCGCAGATGGCTGACCTTTTGCAATCCTATCCCCTCACCCGTGGCATTTATCGCCAAGACGAGGTTTCGTGGTGGATTTGCGCTTTTTGGATGGCCCAAGAGGGATTGGGAACCAACGTGCTCTTGCGCGCCCACAGAGTCGAAACTTAGGCAGTTGATCCCCAAGTTCCCTCTCGTCTTGGGATGGGGATCGGTTTTACTTAACATCTACATCGACTCTGGCGCGCTCAGGCCGAGAATGCCGGTGAGCACGTTAAATAAAACCTGTCGCGTGGCCTGCACCAATTGGATGCGGGCTTGGGCCAAAAGAGGATCCTCTTTTAAGAGGGGCAAAATGCGGCAGTTGTCGTAAAACTTGTTGAAATCGGCAGCAATCGCCTCGGCATAGCGAATGATCTTGTGAGGGGCGCGCTCTTCGGCAGCGGCAATCAGCTCATCGGGCAGGGCCAAGAGGCGCAGCAGCAGGGATCGCTCTTCAGGTTCTTTGTAGGGCAGTTTTTGCTGCTCCGTCAAAGCAACTGTGGCGGTTAGCTGCACCTGTTCCTCTTCCTGTAACCGCCGCAGCAGGGTACAGCAGCGGGCATGGCTGTAGTGGACATAGACCACCGGGTTGTCGAAAGTTTGCTTGACGGCCAAATCCAAATCAAAGTTGATGGGGCTGTCCATGCTGCTGCTGAGCAAAAACCAGCGGGCTGCATCGACCCCCACGCCAATTTCGGGATCCTCAATAAGATCGTTTAAGGAGACAAAATTGCCGGTGCGCTTCGACATGCGCACTTCGGTCTTCTCGCCGGTTTCCGGGTCGGTTTTGAACAATTTGACAAATTGTCCAATCAGGATCTCCAGCTTGACCTCTGGGCTGAAGGCGCCCACCGCCGCCCTTAAACGACCGATATAGCCGTGGTGATCCGAGCCGAGGATGTTGATGAGTCGCTGATAGCCCCGCCGCACTTTGTCGCGGTGGTAGGCAATATCGGCGGCCAGGTAGGTAAAGGAGCCATCGGCCTTTTGCACCACCCGATCCTTGTCGTCGCCAAACTCTTGGGTTTTGAAATAGACGGCCTCTTCCGCCCCCGGCTTGGGATCCTCACCCCGCGGCGCCTTAGCCCTGTAGAGGAAGCCGCGCTCCTGCAGCTCCTGCAAAGCCTGTTGGATGGCGCTCAGCCCTGTCTGGGGATCGGGGGTGTGCAGGCGGCGTTCGCTAAACCAGTGATCGAACTCGGTGCGCAGTTGTTGCAGGGTCTGCTGTTGCCAGGCCAGCATTTCCTGGTAAGCAAAATCGGTGTACTCTTCCGGGGTGGTGGGCAGAGGGCGGATCCCGGCCTTGACCTGATCCAACAGCCGCCGGGCGATATCGACCAAATAGCTGCCGTGGTAGGCATCTTCCGGCAGAGCCACCTCTTCGCCTTGCAGTTGTCGCACCCGCACTTCTAGCGACTGGCCCAAGAGCCGCATCTGGTTGCCAGCATCGTTGATGTAGAACTCCCGCTCCACCTGGTGCCCCGTCCAGCGCAGCAGGTTGGCCAGGGTCGAGCCGACAGCAGCCCAGCGCCCATGTCCCACGTGCAGCGGCCCCGTTGGGTTAGCGGAAACATACTCCAGCAGGATGCGCTCGGGATGGGGGGCAGCGGTTTTGCCGAAATCTTCCCCCAATCGCAACAGCTCTTGCAATCGCTCGGCCAAAAAGGGATCCCCCAGCCGGAAGTTGAGGTACCCACCGCCTGCCACCTCGGTTTCTATGTCCGGCAGATCCAGGTGTTTTTGCAGGGTTTGGGCAATTTGGGCCGGCGCCATGCGGCAGAGCTTGGCCATCCCCAAGGGGGTAGGACAGGCGTAGTCGCCGTAGCGGGGATCGCTGGGGATCTGGATCACGGGAGTAACCCCTGCCGCCTGCTCAGGTGTTAGGGATCCCAGTTGGCCTGCGGCTACCGCCCGTTGAATGCTCTCGGATACGGCGGCGGCGAGGAACCGAATCAGGGAGGTGGATAGGGGTTGAGTGGCCATAGCGGTTCGCGTTGGCAGACCTCGAGGGAAGTTCCAGGGATGTCAAGAAGCACTATCATATCGACAACCAACCGGCTTTGACAAAAGAACAGATGCTCCCCAGCTAGACACTGCCCTTACCTGCCTTGCGAAAACCAATCTGAGAAACCGGTGGAACAGAGTTCTCGATCGGGCTTTAAGGTATCCTAAAATACAAGAGCTTGGCCCCACCTTGCTAGGTTGGTTGCTAGCTGTTGTCAGCTCAGGTCAAGTTTTGCCACCTTTCCCCCTGCGGATCCCTACTGAGCCAGGTGCTGCGGAGCATATGGATATGTCCATCTCGAAATCGTCGCGTCGCCAATTCCTGCAATCTGCTGCTGCGGCTGCCTCTCTGGTGGCCGTTGGCGGGCTAAAGGCCAAGGCTCAGAGCCGCGGGCCGCTTCTGGTTTCCCAGGGCCTGACGCCCCTGAAGTTCACCCTTTCTTGGTTGCCTTCCTCGATGGATACCCCCCTTGGAACTGCGATCTTGAAGGGCTACTTTGCTGAAGAGGGGCTAGAAGTAACCTACGAGCGCGGCTTTGGCTCTGCCGATTCCATCACTAAGATTGCTGCTGGCCAGTACGACCTGGGGGAAGGGGATCCCTACTCCATGATCGAGTTCAACGCCAAAAACCCGGATGTACCCTTGGTGGCGATCTTTGTTCACTTCAACCGCTCTCCCTTCGGCATCTATACCCTGAAAGGCAGAGGCATTACAGAGCCGGCCCAACTGGCGGGCAAGAAGCTGGGGGCGCCTGCAGGAGATGCGCCGCGTCGGCTCTGGCCGGTGTTTGCCAAGCAAGTCGGCATCGATCCGGCTTCAGTAGAGTGGCTAACCATGGAGCCACAGTTACGCGAGCCCTTCCTGATCCAAGGCCGGGTGGACGCAATTAGCGGCTTTATGACCTCGGCCATGCCCAATTTGGTGCGGGGTGGCGTTAGCTTGAACGACATCACGCCTTTTCTCTACAACGACTATGGCCTTGAGCTGTACGGTAATGCCGTCATCACCCGTGTGCAACTGCTGCGCGAGAAGCCGGAGCAACTCAAAGCTTTCTTGAGGGCCTACGTCAAGGGCTGGCAAGACACCATCCGCGACCCCGACGGCAATATGTTGGCGTTTTTGGACAAAGCCAGAGCCGAAGGGCAGGTGCTGGACACTGCCATTGAGAAACTGCGTCTCACCCTAGCTATGCCGCGTCTGTTTGTTACCGAGGAGGTGCGGGAAATTGGCTTGGGGGACGTGGTGCCTGCCCGGATGGAAACCGCGATTGCTCAGGTGGTGGATGGCTTTGGCCTCTCTGCCAAACCGCCTCTGGAGAAAGTATTTGACAACAGCTTGCTTCCCCCCCAATCCGAGCGAATGATCGCCTGATCTGGAGAATCACACAACAACTTTGAAGCGCTGTCTGTGAAGCGCTGTCTGTTGACTTGCAGAGACAGTGAACGCTTCTTGCCGGCCAGACGGCTTTTCCCGATGGCAGGTGAGGAACCCAGCTCATTGGCTCAGTCATTCCAGCAAGATATTCTCCAAGCTTTTCGCAGCAGGGATCCCAGACTTCTCTTGGGAGAGAGGTAGGTTTTAATCGCATTTGCGTTGCTGGGTTAGAGATGGCAAGCGAGGCGCAGCAGCAAGGGAATATCTCAAACTTTGTTTAAAGTTACTTAAACTTGAGCAACTGATGTGCTGAGAAAGGCGACTGAAGAGTGCTCATCAGAGTGCTCACCGTTTCCGATCCCGAAAAAAAGCTGAATAAGTTTCTGCTGCCTAGGGATCCCTCTTAGTCTGGAGGGGATCGCTAGGGAGCTGATATCCTTGGAAACTTTTGTCCTAATTAAGCAAGTTCCCGATCAAAATGCCAAAGCCGGCATCAACAGTGACGGCACGATCGACCGGGCCAAGGCCAAGCGGATGCTGAACCCCTTCGATCGCTATGCGCTGGAAGCGGCCCTGCAAACCAAACGGCAACATGGGGCGAGGGTGACAGCGATCACGATGGGGCCACCCCCGGCCATTGAGGTGCTCTACGAGGCCATTGCCCACGGCGTGGATCGGGGCATTTTGATGACCGACCGCCGCCTGGCCGCTTCGGATACCTTGGCCACTGCCTACACCCTGGCCCACACGGTTCGCTATGCGGGCCGGCCCGATGTCATCTTCTGCGGGCTGCAGACCACCGACGGCGACACAGCCCAGGTGGGGCCCCAGTTGGCCGAGCGGCTGGGGATCCCTCAGGTTACCTATTGCGAGGCCTTTGAGATCCGCGATGGGATCCTGGTGGCGCGGCGGGCCATCGAGGGGGGATCCCAAACGGTGGCGGTGCCGCTGCCGGCCTTGGTCACGGTGGCCAATTCAGCGCGACGTCTGGCCTATCCCACCCTACGCGGCGTGCAGCGGGTGCAGCGGTTGATGAGGGATGAGGCGGCACGGGCCGAGGCCATCCAGATCCTCAACCTGGACGATGTGGGGGCCGATCCAAAGCGCTGCGGCCTCCAGGGATCCCCGACCATCGTGGCCGCCACCGAAAAAGTGGGGGAAATCGGTGGCAACTGTCAGGTCTTTCAAGGGCAGCCCGTGCCGCAACTGGTGAAGGAATTGGCTCAGGCACTTGACTTGAGCCTCTACCTAGCTACCTCTTAGGCTTTACCCTCTTTTCCCTTCTGCTAACTCCACCCTTTCAACCCATTCCTTGACTTCTCAGTTGCAGCCCGCCCAAACCTGTTGGGTGAATTATCACTAAGTTGCGGAAATCTGTGTAGGAATTGACGAAACTTCCCAGCCTTTCTACTTCGATGAGGAGTCGTAAGCTCTATGGAGCACAAGCGGGTGTTGATCTTCGCTGAGCAGATCAAGGGTGAGTTGCAACCCATTGGCCTGGAGCTGTTGGGAGCGGGGCGACGGCTGGCCGATAAGCTGGGAGCGACCTTGAGTGCCCTCGTCCTCGGCCACAACATCGCTCACCTGCCCCCAATCCTCATCGGCCACGGGGCGGATCAGGTCTTCATCGCCGACCACCCCGAGTTGGCCGAATACCGCACCCTGCCCTACCGCCGCGTTATCCTGGACTTGCTCAAAAGCTGGCCCCAGCCACCCCACACCATCCTGCTGGGATCCACCACCACCGGTCGGGACTTAGCCCCCCGTCTGGCCGCCCACCTGGAAACCGGCCTGACCGCCGACTGCACCGAGCTTGACATCGGCCCCTTCGAGTACAGCAACAGCCGAGATCCCGACAAGTCTGGTTTCTTCCCCGAATGCCTGTACGCGATTCGGCCCAGCTTTGGTGAGTCCCTCAAAGCCCGTATCCTCGGCCCCTGGAAAAACCCGCAAATGGCCACCGTGCGCCCCGGCGTGATGCTGCCCTTGCCATGGGACGGATCCCGCCAAGGGGAAGTGATCCCGGTGCCGGTCAACTTGGAGCCGGAGGATCTCAAGCTGCACATTGTGGAAACGGTGCGCAACCTCTCCCAGGCGGTGGATCTGACGCGGGCCAAGGTGATCGTTTCCGGTGGCTACGGGCTGGGATCTCCAGAAGGCTTTGAGCTGATGAGAGCGCTGGCCGCCTGTTTCCCCAACAGCGCCGTCGGCTCCTCCCGCAAGGCTGTGGATGCCGGCTGGATCCCCTATGCCCACCAGGTGGGGCAAACCGGCAAGACCGTTCGCCCCCAGCTTTACATCGCCTGCGGCATTTCCGGTGCCATCCAACACCGCGTCGGCATGGACAAGTCCCAGACCATCATCGCCATCAACAAAGACAGCGCCGCCCCCATCTTCAAATTTGCCCACTACGGCATCGTTGGGGATCTCTACCAGGTGGTGCCCGAACTGATCCGGCAACTGCAGCAGATGCAGGAGGAAATCCAGGCGGGAGCTCCTGCACGGCTTGCGCAAACTCCCGCCGCGCGGATCCCTATCTTGCAGGGCCGCTAATAATCCTTAGGAAAGCACTCTAGTGCAGGGCCATCGTCAACAATCCCTGCTGTCCCAGCAACAGCTCCCGCAACAGGGTAACCAGACCCACCCACGCTACAGGCGCCATGTCCACCCCCCCCAGGGGCGGGATCAAGCGGCGTGTCGGGCGCAACAGAAACTCCGTCAGGCCAACCACCAGGGAATAGGGCAGTCGAGAAGTATCCAGTTGCGGATACCAAGACAGGAAAATGCGCAGCACAAACAGGACGGTGTAGATCCCCAGTAGCGGACCCAGCACCCAGGCAGTGAATTGCGGCAGCATACGTCTTGCAGGAACCAGGCTCTAGAGGATACGAGGATACTCGGAATGCAGGGACTCGGCTCTAAGCTTAACCCCAACTTTTTAAAACTTTAACTCCGTTTCCAAAATAGTCCTACAAGCAGGGCGGCAGCCACTAGAGACTAGCGTCATAATGGTCATATCTTGCTGACTGCAGGCAGGGATCCCATGCAGGGAAGATTACAAGAGATCGATATCCGCAGCATCCTTCAATTGATCGAGTTGGGCCAGCGCACCGGTGAGCTTTTCGTAGAGGCCAGGCCCTCTATCTACTGGTTCGTCTTTTTCCTGAATGGGCAAATCATCTATGCCTCTGAAGGCGAAGGGAGCACTGCCCGCCTCAGAGACTACCTGCGCCGCTTCAAGCTGGAAGCTGCCCTAGACGAAGTTGAGATCCCCCACAAAGCAGCGGTCAATGCCCCCGAGTACAACCGCCTCTGGTCTTTGCTGGAAAGCCACAAGCTCAACCCCAGCCAAGGCAAGCAAATCCTGCTGGGCATGGTGCGGGAAGTCCTCTTTGACCTGCTCAGCCTCCACCAGGGCTCCTTCATTTTCGAAGCCGGACACCCCTTGGCCCCGCAATTGACCACCTTCCCCGTCACTCCCCTGCTTACTGAGATGGTCACCCAGGTGCAGGAGTGGAAAAAGCTGCATCCCTATATCCAAGCTCCTAACCAAGCCCCCACCATCCTCAACCCCCTGCCGCTCCAGCAAACCCTGCCCGCCCCCGTCTTCAAAGCCCTGAGCGAGTGGTCCGACGGCAAAACCAGCATTCGCCAGATGGGTCGCTACCTGGGCCGAGACACCCTGGCAGTGGCCAAAGCCATCTATCCCTATGTTCGCCAAGGGGCAATCCACCTCTCCGACCCCGTCCTGATCGCCGAGCCCCAGCGCACTCGTCCCCTCAAACCCAGCGACAAGCCCAGCCACATCCTTTGTATCGACGACTCCATGGCCATCCAAAAAACTGTGGAGTTCATCCTGCAAAACGAGGGCTACCAGGTCACCACCATCGGCAACCCCCTCAAAGCCCTGGGACAGGTGTTTCTCCTCAACCCCGACATGATCCTCTGCGATGTGGCCATGCCCAAATTGGATGGGTATGAGCTGTGCGCCATGTTGCGCAAATCCAGCCAGTTCCGCGAAACCCCCATGATCATGCTCACCGGCAAGGACGGCTTCATCGACCGGATCAAGGCCCGCATGGCCGGGGCCAACGAGTTTCTCAGCAAGCCATTTTCCGAGAGGGAATTGTTGACCGTTGTCGAGTCTTATTTAGGCCCACCTCCCAAGCGGGGCGGCGGCGAATAAGCGTGGGGCTAGCCGAAGTTCCTAAAAAATGTCGAGATTCGAGCCAAGCAGGCAGAGTACAGCAGAATACTGGACAGAAGAGGAACTTCACCAAACAATAGGGGGTAGTCCAGCTAGCCTAGGGCTACAGGGCTAAATGCGGCCAAAAGCGCCAAAAGATAGGATCCCCCTTCAGCTAGAAACCGCAGGAGCTCCGCCCTGTACCCGTAGGGTCAAGGCCGGGAGGAATGCAGAGGACGTATAGTTGCAACATGACCCAAGTTTTAACTATTTCTTGCAAGCTCAAGGTATCTGCGCCGCAAGCCGCCAAGCTGGATGCGACTCTGGATGCGTTTGCACAAGCACTCCTCGCGCCAGCGGGCCGGAGGCCTCACTGGGTTAACCAAAACATGCCAGAGAAGATAGTCAACGCCATTAAGCTCCAATCTCTTTGCTACCGTGAGATTCGGGCGCGGTTTGGTCTCTCCAGCAATAAGGACTCCGTCCCGCTAGCGCGAGTGGCACAACAGGTAGGCAGGAGGCTAACCGCTGCCCGCAAGGTTGCCCAGCAGAAAAACCGTCCGGTCAAAACGTTCAAGTCTGGCTTTGTTACCTACGATGCCCGCATTTTCTCCTTCCGTGAGAGGGACTGGACAGTATCGCTGACCACCGTCGAGGGACGCGAACGCTTTGAGCTGGATGTTGGCTCCTACCAGCGCGGCAGGCTAACAGGTTCAAATCCCAAAGCAGCTACGTTGGTCAAACGCCAAGACGGTTCCTCCTTCATCCAGATTGGTGTGGAGTCTGAGGCACCAGAGCCGGAGCACGCCGTCAAGGCAACGGGCGTGGATTTAGGTAGGAGGGATATTGCCCACACCTCTGAGGGAGACCACTGGAATGCACAGCAGTTGAACCAGGTCAGAGACCACTACTCCCGCTTGAGAGCGGCTCTGCAACGCAAGGTCGGTGAGGGCACACGCAGCACTCGGCGTCGATGCCGGGAGCTGTTGCAACGGCTGTCTGGTCGGGAGAGACGCTTTCAAGCCTGGGTGAACCACTGCATCTCTACTTGCGTCAGCGGGACGGAGTCCTTAGCGATTGTTGCTAGGGCCAAAGCTACCTGTAGCCTCATTGCCTTGGAGGGCTTAACTGGGATGAGAGAACGCACCAATCAACAGTCGCGTAGTAAAGTTGAGCGTCGGCGGGTGAACAGTTGGGCGTTCTCCCAGTGGAGACAGTTTCTAGAGTACAAGGCAGCAAGAGCAGGGGTGAAGGTGGTGGTAGTGCCACCTGCCTACCCTTCGCAAACTTGTCACCGCTGCTTGTGGCTTGGGCAGCGGGAAGGGAAGCGTTTTCGTTGTGTCAACCCGGCTTGTGGCTGGGAGGGAGATGCAGATTTGAACGGTGCTAACGGGATTGCGCTTTTGGGGGTCGCTGTAAACCGGGGCCTGCTTCCCTAAATCCCCCCGTATACGGGGGAACAGAGGGGGGTTCGTGGTTGGCTTGCCAACTGCAGGGCTACCGTTCGCGTCAGCGGCGCGTAGCGCTTAAGCCCGCTCCGTACCGCTTAGCGGTCGGAGCCGGGTAGTTTACGGGATTACCCAATTAAAATTGGCTCTTCCGGGTAGATTACCAGCTGACGCGGCTGCTGCTGGGCCAAAGCCAAGACAATGGTCAGCGCCCCCAAGCGGCCCCAGAACATCACCAAAACGATGATCAGTTGGCCAAACAAGTTCAGCTTCCCCGTGAACCCTGTCGAGAGGCCACAGGTGGCAAAAGCGGAGATGACCTCGAAGAGTACCGGATCCAGCCTGCTGTGGTGGTGGGTAATTAAGATCAGCCAAGTTGCCAATAGCACCACGAATAGAGAGACAGTCAACACCGCTGCCGCCTTGCGCACCATCGAGGGATCCAAACTGCGCCCGGCAATCTGAGCGCTGGGCAGGCCGCGGGCATAGCCCCACAGAGCCAACACCAACACCGCCAGGGTACCAGTGGTCATGCCGCCCCCCATGGAAGCCGGGGCAGCCCCGATAAACATCAGGATCATCAGCAGCAACTGGCTCGCCGGTGTCAACTCCCCAATGGGGATGCCGGCAAAGCCAGCAGTACGAGCCGAAACCGACTGGAAAAACGTCAGGCCCAGGCGGCGGGGCCAGCTCACCTCCTGCAAGGATCCCTGGGGCAAGCTCTCGGCCAAGAACATCCCCAGGCCGCCCGTGCAGAGCAAGACCACCACCACGACCAGGGTGATGCGGGTGTGCAGAGAGGGGCGGTGGCCCTGCGGCCAGGTTAACAAATCCGACAAAACCGGGATGCCCAAGCCGCCAATAAAAATTAGAGTGCCCAAGATCGCCAGCGACAGGCCATCCGTAGGGATCCCCTCCTGCCCAAATAGGTCGAACCCCGCATTACAGAAAGCTGACACGGCGTGAAAAATGGCCAGAAAAACCGCCCGACCTGGCCCGTAGAGATCCCGCCAATGCACCCAGAGCAGCAGGGCCCCTCCCAGCTCGATCAGAGTGACCCCGATCAACACCCGCCGCGTCAATTCCAGAATGGCCCCCGGATCGATCAGGCCCAGCGAATTGCACAGCGCCAGGCGATTGAGCAGGGAGATGCGCCGCCCGATCAGTTGGAACACCACCACCGCCAAAACCATGAAGCCCACCCCGCCAATTTGGATCAACAGCAGCAAGACGATCTGGCCAAGCAGAGTGAGATCCTCCGCCGCCACAATCGTCGAGAGCCCCGTTACGCTCAGGGCGGACATGGCCGTAAACAGCGCCTCATTCCAGCTCAAGGGATCCCCGCGCCCAATCCCCGGCAGCATCAGTAGCAAAGTCCCCACCACCGCTAGCAGACCTAACCCTGCGACCAGGCGCAGGGGCGGCGGCAGCGGGCGACGCCTGTCCCCAAAAAAGAGCCGGTGCAAGCGGCTGGCCGGGATCCAAGAGGACTGAGGCAGCGTCGGGCGAGGGGTTCCTGAAGATCGGGGAGACACCCATCCCTCGGCCCCCTCGGGTTGTGACGGCGGGACACAGCCCTCTCTCATCGGATCCCCCCGTTACATCTCGTTCAGCCGCGAGATATTGGTATTGGCCCCCAACACCACCAGCAGGTCTCCTTTCTCCAGCAGGTAATCTGCCGGGGGAGAAACCACCAACGATTGTTTTCGCTTCACCACCAAGACCGTGATGCCAAAGCGGCGACGCAAGTCCGACTCCGCCAGCGTATGGCCCACCAGCGCCTCCGGCACCTCCAGCTCCGTAATGCTGTAGCCCGGCTCCAGCTCCAGTTGATCCAGGATCCCTGGCGCTGTTAGCACCTGAGCCAAACGCCGGCCCGCCTCCTGCTCCGGCAAGACCACCCGATCGGCCCCCACCCGCAAGAGAATCGAGCGTTGCCGCTCTGTCGAAGCCTTGCAAACCACGTTGCGCACCCCCAAACTTTTGAGGGCCACCGTCGTCAACAGGTTGCTCTCGAAATCGCTGCCGATGGCCACCACCACCGTGTCAAAGGAGAGAATATCCACTGCTCGCAGCGCATCCTCATCGCTGGAATCCAGCGCCACCACCTGCGTCAGTTGATCCGCCAGACGCTGTACGATCTCCCGGCTGCGGTCGATCCCCAAAACATTGTGCCCCCGCTCCATCAGCGTGAGGGCCAAACTCGTGCCGAAGCGTCCCAGACCGATCACCGCATACTCGCGATCCGCCCGCCCCATGCGCCCCCTTGCCCTTCCTTGCAAGACCAAACACTGATCATAAGCCGACGCAGAGGGATCCGGCAGGGCTGTGACCCTAGGCAGACTCAGGTTTAGGCAAGGTGGAAGGGTGAGGGATCAGCTCGCGCGTGGAGCGGCGCTCCACCATCTCAGCCGTGATGCGCACGTATTTGATATCCCGGCGAGAGGGAACCTCGTACATCACGTCCAGCATCAGCTCTTCCACAATGGCCCGCAGCGCACGCGCCCCCGTTTTGCGACGGTAGGCTTCCTTGGCAATGGCAGAAATGGCAGCCGGCTCGAACTCTAGCTCCACCCCGTCCATGCGCAACAACTTCTGGGCCTGCTTGAGGATGGCATTTTTGGGCTGCGTCAAGATGGCCTCGAGGGCCTTCTCGTCCAGGGGATCCAGGGTAGCCACCACTGGCAGCCGCCCGATGAATTCTGGGATCATGCCGTACTTGATCAAATCCTCCGGCTCCAGCGCCTTAAGGGCATCGGCCAGGCGTTGTTCACGGGTAACTGCTAGCTGCTCCCCTGGCTTGATAAAGCCCATTGACTTTTTGCCAATGCGCTGCTCGATCACCTTATCCAGGCCGACAAAAGCGCCCCCACAGATGAAGAGGATGTTGGAGGTATCGATTTGAATGCAATCTTGATAGGGATGCTTGCGCCCTCCCTGAGGAGGCACGTTGGCAATAGTTCCCTCCAGCATCTTCAACAAAGCCTGCTGCACCCCTTCGCCGGAAACGTCGCGGGTAATGGAGGGGTTTTCGCTCTTACGGGCAATTTTGTCGATTTCGTCGATGTAGATGATGCCGCGCTGGGCTTCTTCCACATCCATGTCCGCCACCTGCAGCAGGCGCAACAGGATGTTTTCCACATCTTCGCCGACGTAGCCGGCTTCCGTGAGGGTAGTGGCATCGGCAACGGCAAAGGGTACATCCAACATGCGGGCCAGGGTTTCGGCCAGCAGGGTTTTGCCGGAGCCGGTGGGGCCAATGATCAAAATGTTGGACTTTTGCAGTTCCACCTCATCCAGCTCTGCAGCTCCGAGGGTGCTGGGGTTGGCCTTAGCAGCCAGCCGCTTGTAGTGGTTGTAAACCGCCACCGACAGAACCTTCTTGGCTTTCTCTTGGCCAATCACGTACTGGTCAAGGTAGCGCATGATCTCGCGCGGCTTAGGCAACTGCGCCAGAGAAGGCAGGCCGCGAGAGGATTTTTTAGGGGTTTCGCGACGTTTGGCAACAGAATCCGTCTCAGGTCGGGTATGGCCGTCGTAGAGTTCCTCCTCCAAAATCTCATTGCACAGCTCTACACACTCGTCGCAGATGTAGACCCCCGGCCCCGCAATCAACTTACGCACTTGATCCTGGGACTTATTGCAGAAGGAGCATCTCAGGTGGGAGTCATGCTTGGCCATGGGATCCTCGTTGCTGTTTGCTCTTGGCTATCGTGTTTGGCAAATTCTAGAAAAAGCCGGACGTTCCAGTGCTGCTCAAACGTGGGGCGCGGCTGGAGAGGCGTAGGGATACTGCAAGGGACAGAACTTACTGACTTACTAGTCTAGCACTTCCTTCCAGATTGTGGGCTTCCTAAGCCGGCCGTAGAAGATTGCCCTGCTGCTGAGAACAGCTCTGCGGCGATTGGAGATAAAGTTCATAAGAAAACCGCCCGACTCGACGTCGAGCGGCGGATGGTGTGAGGAGTGAACGGAAACATGCGTCTCCGCTAATTTCATGATAGTGGAATGTTCCTAACTCTGGCAAAGACGGTCGTCGGAGGTAAGTGGGCTTTTGGGTTCGGTTGGATACCCTCTGGAGCGGAACCAGGGCGGATCTTGAACACCAAAAAGGGGAAGGGACTGTCCGTGTTTCGTCCTCTTCCCCCTCTGGCGTCCACTCCTCACTGAATCGCATGATAAACCATCGCCGGGGCGAGGACAAGCCGGCCTTCCCAAATTTTTTGGGGAATCCACAGTCGAGGGACGGGAACGGTTTGGGCTGGCCAAAGGCCTCCGGCCCACGGGCGCGAAGGTGTTGGGCAAGGTGGTGGTTGCCGTTCCGCCAGAGTACAGGACTCAGAAGTGTTTCAAGAACCAGAATCCCCGCCCTTTGGGGCTGGGGAGTATGTCAATTTGGATCCAACGCCAGCAGCTCCGCCTCGCTCAGCAGAGGGATCCCCAAAGCCTGGGCCTGCTTGAGTTTGGAGCCGGGATCCGACCCTACCACCACATAGTCGGTTTGGCGGCTGACGCTGGCGGTTACCTTGCCGCCGCGGCTTTCAATCCAAGCCTTGGCCTGCTGGCGGGAGAGAGTAGGCAGGGTGCCAGTGATTACAAACTTCTTCCCGGCCAGAACCTGGGAGACGGCAGGAGCCTTCTGCTGGGGCAGAGCAGGGATCCCCAGCTCCCGCAGCTCCTGCAGCAGCCGCTGGTGGGCAGGATCGGCAAACCAGCTCACCACCGCCTCGGCAATTTCTGCCCCTATCCCGTAGATTTGGGCGATGTCTTCAGCCCTAGCCTGGGCCAAGAGTTCTGGGGCGGGGAAATGGGGGGCCAAAATCTGGGCGGTCACCACCCCCACATGGGGGATCCCCAAGCCGTAGAGCACCCGCTCCCAGGGCTGCTGGCGGGAGCGCTGAATGGCCTGCACCAGCTTCTGGCTGGAACGGGATCCCATCCCCTCCAGGCTCTTCAACTGTTCCGGGGTGAGGCGGTAGAGATCGGCCACGGTGCGAACCCCTAGCTTTTCCACCAACTGGGCTACTCGCTTTTCCCCCAGGCCCTCGATATCCATGGCGTCGCGGCTGGCCCAGTGCTGCAGTTGCCCCCGGATCTTGGCCGGGCACTCGGGATTGGGGCAGCGGGTTACCGCCTCGCCAGCAGAGCGGACAAGAGGGGTGCCGCACTCGGGACAGTGGCTGGGCAAGCGGTAGGGAACGGCGTCAGGGGGGCGCAGCTCCTTGAGGATCCCCACCACCTCGGGGATGATCTCCCCGGCTTTGCGCACGATGGCGGTGTCGCCGATGTGGACATCCAGCTCCTCGAGGCGATCGGCATTGTGCAGGCTGGCGCGGCTGACAGTGGTACCAGCCAGAAGAACCGGCTCTAGCTCTGCCACCGGGGTGACGGCTCCGGTGCGGCCTACGCTGGCCACGATGGCGCGGATGCGGGTGGGGACTTCTTGGGCAGGGTATTTGAGGGCAATAGCCCAGCGGGGGAATTTTTGCGTAAAGCCGGCCTCCTCTTGCAGCCGCAGGGAGTTGAGCTTCACTACCACGCCGTCACAGGCATAGGGAAGCTGGGCCTGCCGCCACCGCTCGTAGAACTGGATCACCTCCTCGAGGCCCCGGCACACCTGGGACAGAGGATTGACGGGCAATCCCAGCTCCTTGAGCCGCTGCAGACACTCCCACTGGGTTTGGGGGGGATCCCCGCTCGGCCAGCCTTCTGGCCAGTGGAGGGCATAGGCAAAAAAGCTGAGCTTGCGGGCGGCAACGATGCGGCTATCCAACTGGCGCAGAGTGCCAGCAGCACAGTTGCGCGGGTTGGCAAAGGGGGGATCCCCGGCAGAGCGGCGCTCCTGGTTGATGCGCTCGAACTGGGCAATGGCAAGATACGCTTCCCCCCGCACCTCCAAAACCGGTGGCGGATTCGCTGCCGCCAGCCGCAGGGGGATGGCGCGGATGGCACGCACATTGGGGGTGATGTCCTCGCCTGACTGTCCATCGCCGCGGGTGGCCCCCCGCTGCAGCAGCCCATCCACATAGGTAAGGGCCAGGGCCGCGCCATCAATTTTCAGCTCGCACACATATTCCAGCTCCCCTTCCTCCGGGGTGCGCCCCAGCACCCGCAGCAGGCGCTCTTGCCATTCTTTTAGCTCTTCCAGGTTGAAGGCATTTTCCAAGCTGTAGAGGGGAATGCGGTGGGAGACGGTGGGGAACTGCTCGGCGGGCTTTTCTCCCACCCGCTGGGTGGGGCTGTCGGGGGTAATCAGCTCGGGGTGGGCCCGCTCCAGCTCCTGCAGCTCGCGGTAGAGGCGGTCGTAGACGCTGTCTTCCAAGATGGGGGCATCGTAGACGTAGTAGGCGATGCTGGCCTTCTGCAGCAGGGCGCGCAGGTCGCGGGCGCGCTGTTCCAGTTGGGGATCCATACTCTTCCGCACCGTTGGTTAGGTCTAGCGTAGGTTCAACGCTCTCATCTGTCTTAGGCTGCCGTTGCTCTGCCCCCTTGTTAGGCTAACCCCCAAAAAGCTGGGCAACGCGGATCCCAGCTTCCAGGTGCAGGCGAGAACTCCCCACAGGAGCGAGCTGGCGGCGCCGGAAGAAGAGGCCGGCTACCACAGCGGTCGCTACCCATGAATTGCCTCGTAGTGGCGCCTACCTTATTTCCTGCGACTGCAAGTGCCCGTAGGCTTGGGCCGCAGCGGCCATTTCTGCCGCCTTTTTGGAGCGCCCCTCGCCGCGGCCCCAACATTGACCATGGCCCCAAACTTCCATAATGAAGTGCGGCGGGTGTTCCCGAGCAGCCACCAGACGATATTCTGGCAAGGTGCCCCATAGGCGCTGGGTCAGCTCCTGGAGAGCGGCTTTCGGGTTGCGCCGGGTGGGATCCTGGAACCACTGCTCCACCCGTTGGCGAAAGTAGGGATCCAGCCAGGGATGCAGGCGGGACAGGGTGTGCATGCCCCAGCTTAGGTACAGGGATCCCAACACCGCCTCGAAAGCATCGGCTAAGCGCCGCTCCCGTCCGGCCAAGTCGTTTTGGGAGCTGGATCCCACCTCAAGGTAGCGCTCTAGGCCATGTAGATCCGCCAGTTCCGCCAGGTGGGCATCGCTGATTAGATCCGAGCGAACTGCGGTCAGCTCTCCCACTGACAAGTGGGGATAGGACTGAAACAGGAACTCGGTGGCCAAAATACGCAGGACAGAATCCCCCAAGAACTCCAGCCGGTCATTGTTGCGCTGGCCATCCAGGGAAGGATGAATCAAAGCTTGATCCAACAGATCCCAGCGCAGTTGTTCCAGCCAAGTGGGATCCCTGAACCCCAACCGGTTCAGCAGATGCTCCAAGGCGCGGCGACGAGGTGGGATCAGCTCAACCATAAAACCCGCGGCAAAATCCCTACACCTAGAATGCTCTCAGGGCTCACCTTGTGCTACAGGAGTAGTATAAGCTTTTGGAGAGGATCCCTTCATGCATGCCCGCGCCCGTCCTCGCACCCCCACCACCGAGATGGAGGTGACCAGCATTCGTCTGGAGCGTGAGCTGAAGCAACGACTGAAGGCGTTGGCCGGCGGCCAGGGCTACCAGGCCTTGATCCGCGAAATTCTCTGGGGCTATGTCTTGCGCCACTCTCCAGAGGCTGCCACCCTCGCTGCCGAGGATATTCAGGCCAGTTTCCCCGCCACGGCTCACCAGCCCCAGCGTTGCGCCCTCACTGGCCAGGCCATCCGGCCCCAGGAGCCGATGCTGCTGGGGTTGACCACAGATGGGAAATTGGTTCCCCTCAGCCCTGCCAGCCTCTGATTCTGGAACTCGAGTTCGCCAAGAGAGCCCTGGAGCGACCGACTCGACCGGCTTCTGCTACGTTCCGCGAATTTCTCGATATTTTCTGGCGCGTTCTTCGGCGGGATCGGGGGCTTGCGCCTTGGCAGCGGCCTCTTGCAGTTTTGCCATCACTGCTTCTGGGGGGTCAGCAGAGCGGACGACGTAAAACATCAAGTTAATGGCTTCGTTGGCCGTCAGCTTGAGGGTTTCTTTCCCCTTAGGCACCAGCGCGATCTTGCCGTCTGTCGTCGTAATCGCCGTGTGGGATCCCTTGGCGAGAATCTCCCCAGCTTTTTCCAGAGTGACAAGCATATCCGTGCCTCACCTCAGCAGGACATCTATCATCCTATCGGATGTCTTGTGCGCGCAAGGCCGGAGGGGTTTAAGCGGTTTGGCGGATTACAGGGGTTCTAAGGGATTCCCTTGCGTTTCCAGCCAAGCGTATAGGTAGGGAAATAGCTTTTGGTTGGCCGCCGGAAAGGGAAATTGCGACAGCTCCGCCGGCTCGACCCAGCGTACTTCGCTGCATTGCAGGGCTTGGGCTTCTCCGCCCAAATAGCGGCAGATAAAAGCAATAAGGGTGATGGTGAAATGGGTGTAGGCATGTTCGATGGTGGCCAGCGGAGCCACTACCTCAATGTCGATGCCAATTTCTTCTTTCACCTCCCGCACCACACACTCCGCGGGGGTTTCTCCCGGCTCGATTTTGCCACCAGGGAACTCCCACAGGCCGCTGAGCATGGAGCTTTCCAGCCGCCGATCGATGAGGATCTCTTGCCCTCGCAAAACGATGGCCACCGCGATCTGTTTGTGAGGGCGCGAGGGACGGGACTCAGACATAGGCAGGTGTTGCTGTTGACCTCGATTGTAGGCAGCGCAGTCGGCCTGCCAAGGACATTGGCCACAGCGAGGCTGCCGGGGCCGGCAGACAGTAGCGCCCAGGTCCATCAGGGCCTGGTTAAAGGTGCGCGGCTGCTCGGGATCCAGCAACTGCTGCGAAAGCCGCCACAACAGGGGCAAACAGCGGGCCGGCGGCTGGGGCAAAGCCACCAGGCGAGCCAACACCCGTTTGACATTCCCTTCCAAAATCGGCAGGGGCAGGTCAAAGGCGGCGCTGAGAATGCCGCCAGCTGTGGTGCGCCCGATCCCCGGCAGCGCCAGCACCTGCTCCAGATTCCTGGGAAACTGGCCCCCGTGTTCCCGCACCAAGATCTGGGCTGCCTTGTGCAGATTCAGCGCCCGCCGGTAGTAGCCCAGGCCTTCCCACAATTTCAGCACCTGCTGCTGGGAGGCTGCCGCTAAGTCCGGGATCCCGGGCAAAGCCTCCATCCAGCGCTGAAAGTAGGGGATCACGGTTGCCACCTGGGTCTGTTGCAGCATCACCTCTGCTACCCAAATGGCGTAGGGATCCTGGGTGCGTCGCCAGGGCAGATCCCGCCCATGCTGGCAGTACCAACGCTGCAAGGACTGCCGCAGGCGCTGCAAAACCGCCTCGCCCCAGCCTAGCGACTGCTCGCCAGCGACCGCAACCTCGGACTCCGCTCCAGTCCGTCGAGAGGGAACCTGGGATCTCAAGCCGCGTAAGCGAAGTGCAACGCCCACCAGATCAGGGCCGAGACCACCGCCGCCACAATGCCGGCCGAGATCAGAACCACAATTGGGCTATCGGCCCCCTTGAACTTCATGATGCCGCGGTTGTAGTTAGCCATTGTCGCCTCCCACCAGCTTCGGCCTTGGGTTGACACTCCCACCGCCTAAAGGCGGGGGATTCCTACCCTGTTCAAAAACAAACTCATAAAGGTGCTGTCAAGACACTTCTAGACAGTTCCTTAAGGCAAAGCCCCCAGGTTCTGCTTACTTTTCTGTTCTGTTCGCGTCAGCGGGACGGGGTTCTTGCAGGTTGGCTGAGACGTTGGTATCCTCCAGACGCTTGCCACGGTCAGGGTTTTCACCACTTTAGGAGCTCACCTGGGGACGGCACGCCTCGCTAACAACTATACCATTGGTGAGCAACCAAAGTTGCTTCCAGGCTTTGCTGCCCCGCGCTACTCGCGTCAGCGGCGCGGAGCGCTGAGTACGGAGCTACTAAGCTGCCCCTCTGTGTCGCGATGGGGAAACTCTCTTCATCGACCAACCCCGTTATCTCTAGGATAGCCAATTTGGCCTGGATCCAATCCGCCCCCAAAAGAGGGATCCCAGTCGGGCAAGCTGCGGTGCAGGGCCCCCGCTGGTCGCAAAAGTTAGAGCGCAGGAGCCGCCTAGCCAGAGGCTTTGGCAGCCAACTTCCCTGCTGTTGAGTTGAACCGGGCTCACCAACGCAAGTTCGGTAAAATTGTTGCGATGTTGACCATCAAGACCTTCGTTGAGGCAGTCGTTCTCATGGCTAGAGCAGGGGAGGGGAAAGGCAGCAGCTCAGCTCGAGAAAGGTCTCGGGATCTGGGGCGTCATCAGCGCCGCTTCCCTCAGGCTGCCTCCCCTTCTCGCCACTTGCTGCCTGCCCCGGCTGCCGAGGGATCCCTCTCGGCTTCCCGCCCCCAACCGCTGCGCTTCTCTCGCCAAAGGGCCATTGACCGGATGCGCCAACGAGCTGCCCAGCCTCGCCGCTTAAGACGGTCTCCGACCCTGGCAGAGGTGTTGCTCCGGGGCCTGGGCCTAAGCCTGATTTTGGGCCTGACGATGGCTGGCCTGTCGCAACTGCTGCAATCGACCACTCCTGCCCGGCCAGAGCAGGAGGCAATGCAGCTTGGGGATCCCCCCCCCACCTTGCCCACAGACCTGTTCAGAGGACAGGAAATCCCCGCTTTACAGAAGCGCTTGGCTGCTTTGGCCGATCAGCCGGGCCTGACAGTAGGAGCCCTGTTCTGGGAGGTGGAAACCGGCGCCTTTGCTGGGGTGAGGCCGGATCAGGTTTTTCCTGCTGCCAGTGTCATTAAGATCCCGATTCTCCTGGCTTTTTTGCAGGCGGTGGAAACGGGTCAAGTGCGGCTGGACGAGAGGCTGACTCTGAGAGAAGACCTCAGGGGCGGGGGAGCCGGCGTATTGCAGACCCGTCCCCTCGGATCCCAGGTCTCTGCCCTGGAGGCAGCTACCCTCATGAGCACCGTCAGCGACAACTTCGCCGCCAACCTCATCATCGATCGCCTCGGCGGTCGGGAAGCCCTCAACCAAAAGTTTCGCCAGTGGGGGCTGCAACACACGCAGGTTTCTTGGTGGCTGCCGGATCTGGAGGGCACCAACACCAGCAGCCCGCGCGACATGGTCTGGCTGCTCAGCCAAGTGGAGCAGGGGCGAATGCTCAGCCGCCGCAGCCGCGACCGCTTTTTGGACATCCTCTGGCGCACGCAGCGGCCCTCCTATTTTCGCCCCAACTTGGGCCAAGAGGTGCGCATCGCCCACAAGACGGGAACTCTCAGGTCGGTGGTGGGAGATGCCGGCATACTCGATTTGCCCAACGGGCGACGCTACGTGGCAGCAGTGTGGGTAAAGCGGGAAACTCCCAACGATCCCAAAGCCGAAGAGCTAATCGCCAAACTCTCCCAGGCTGCCTATGAGTTTTGGTCTGCCGAAGGCGAGCCGACCGCTGCGGCTGCTGCCGATAGCCCGCAGCCCTAGGGGATCCCTGGGCCAGCCACCCCGGCAGAGCAGCAGCGTCAAGATCAAAAGTTGGATCAGCCGACATCCAAGCCAGAACGGTGAGATTATGGCCGAGACTCTTCCACCTTCCCAAGCTTCTCCAGCAGGGGATCCCCTCATCAAGCTGGATCAATTTCTCAAGCTGACGGGAGTTGTGCCCACTGGCGGACAGGCCAAGCAGCTCATCCAGGCGGGGCAGGTGCGGGTCAACGGCGAGGTGGAAACCCGGCGAGGGCGCAAGTTGCGCCGGGGAGATGTGGTGGCAGTAGCAGGCCAAGTTTGGCAGGTGGGCTGGGAAGGGGCCAGAGCTTGCGCCTGGAACAAAGCCAAAACTGTTCAAGATTCCCCTCGGCCCACTTAGCAAGTGCTGGCCTAAGCTGGGAACAGTGGTCTTTTCCTTGCTGGGCCTCCTGTGCAGGATGATTTTCCCCCCCTACCCCCCTCACCACCCCCTTCTCCTGCCTTGAGGGTGGTGGAAACGGCTTTCTTAGCCAGCACTGCCGCTTTGATCTGGATCTTGAGCTACACGCCGCTGGCGCCGTTTATGCGTCTGTTTTTCCCTATCCCAGTGGCGCTGGCGGTGATGCGCTGGGATCCCCGCACCGGGGCGATGGCGCTGGCGGTCTCTGCTCTGCTGCTGACGGTGCTGATGGGGCCCACGCGCAGCATTCTCTACGTCATTCCCTACGGCCTGCTGGGCTACTGGTGTGCCCGCCTATGGCGGCGGCGCCTTTCCTGGTATGTCTCGGTAACCAGCGGCGCTGCCCTCAGCGCTTTCGGCTTAGTTTTCCAGTTGCTGCTCTCTTCTCTGCTGGTGGGGGAAAACCTTTGGACTTATGTCACCATCCAACTCACCGGCCTGACCAACTGGCTGCTGGATGTGTTTCTGGCTAGGCTGGGCGTGTACTGGGTGGCAGAACCTTGGATGGTTCAGGTGGTGGTGGTCGGGTTTATTGCCTTTAACTCCCTGGTCTACGTCTTCACGGTGCATTTGGTGGCAGCTCTGGTGATGGAGCATTTCCGCTGTCCGCTGCCGCCGCCACCGAAGTGGGTGCAATTTTTGCTGGATTAGCAGCCGCCCATACTTCTGAGATGGCCGCTGTCATGAGATAGACTTGTAGACCCTACGCTTGTGGCCTCCCATCCTGTCACTGAGTCCTATGAATCCACTGCCCCCGCCCGCCCACCCTTACCAGTTCCGCGCGCTGGGCTTGATCAAGGGATCCCTCAAATCGATCCCAGAGACCTACGCCCAGGCGACGCTGGTTGCCACCGATGGCGTAGAGTATCCAGCCACCCCTGGCCGTGCCGAGCTGCTGCGCCCTTTCACCTATTGCATCGAGAGCGGCCACACTTACTGGTACTACGTGCAGCCGCAGCCGCGGTCGGGCGGCACCTTGGGCCTGAGCGTTATCCGCATCCTGGCCTTGCCGGAGGAGGAGCAAGATCCAGATCTAGAGGACGAGCCCTTTCTGCCTGCCCCTGAGGATGCAGAGGAGGGCTTTAACATTCGCGGCATCGTCGAGCCCCACGACGGCTTCATCTGGGTGACGGTGCGGCGCAAGCCCCAAGGGAACAAGCAGTTCCCCCCCCTACAACTGCGTCTGGAAGGGTTCTTGCCGGGGGCCGCCGCCGGGGAGTTTTGGGATCTGTTGGCGGAGCGGGAGGGCCATGAGCTGCTGCTGGTGGATGGCAGCCGCCTCTTGACAGCGGTGGCCTAACTGCCTAAAACTAACCCAACCTGCTATCCCAGGATCCCCAACTGATGGTGTCTGCTGCCGGCTTGTCCCAACGGGTTGCTCGTCTCTCTCCCTCTGCAACGCTGTCGATTTCGGCTCTGGCCAAGGCTATGCGGGCAGAGGGTCTGGATGTCTGTATCCTGAGCGCCGGCGAGCCGGACTTCGACACCCCTGAGCACATTCGGGCTGCCGCCATCCGCGCCCTGGAAGAGGGCAAAACCCGCTACGGCCCCACCGCTGGGATCCCTGCCCTGCGCCAGGCGGTGGCGGACAAGTTGTGGCGAGAAAACGGCTTGGACTACAGCCCCGACCAGATTCTGATTAGCAACGGCGGCAAGCAAGCCCTGTTTAACCTGGCCATGGTACTCCTGGATCCCGGCGACGAGGTGATCCTGCCCGTCCCCTACTGGGTCAGCTATCCCGAGATGGTGGCTCTGGCCGGGGCCAAGGTGGTGCGGGTTCAAACCCAAGAGGCGCAGGGGTTCAAACTCACCGCCGCCCAACTGCGCCAGGCCCTCAGCCCCCGCAGCAAGTTGCTCATCCTCAACTCGCCGGCCAACCCCACCGGCGCCGTCTATCACCGGCACGAGCTGGAGGCCCTGGCAGAGGTGCTCCTCTCTGCTCCTCATCTGTATGTAGTCTGTGACGAGATCTACGAAAAGCTGGTCTACGGCCAAGCCCGCCACATCAGCCTGGGATCCCTTTCCCCGGAGCTGCTGCCGCGCACGATCCTCAGCAGCGGCTTCGCTAAAGCCTATGCCATGACCGGCTGGCGGATTGGCTACTTGGCGGGACCCAAGCCCATCATCGACGCCGCCATCAACCTGCAAAGCCACAGCACCTCCAACGTCTGCACCTTCGCCCAGTACGGCGCCCTGGAAGCTCTGACCAGCCCCCTGTCGGCGGCGGCGGTGGAAAAAATGCGCCAAGAATTTTGGCAGCGGCGGGATCTGATGGTGCAAGGGATCCGCGCTCTGCCGGGGGTGACTTGCCCAGAGCCGGAGGGGGCATTCTACGTGTTTCTCAACATTGGCCAAACCGGCTTAAGTTCGGTGGAGTTCTGCCAACGGCTGCTCAAAGAACAGCAGGTGGCCGCCGTGCCGGGGGTGGCCTTCGGGGCAGATTCCTACATTCGCCTCTCCTATGCCGCCGATCGCACCACCCTGGAAAAAGGGCTGGAACGGCTGCACCACTTTCTCTCCTCCCTCTGAAAGGGAGAGACTCGAGGCCGCCGGCGCGCTGGAAGAGCAGCGGGATTGCATTAGAGGAGCCTCTCGATGATGAAAGAAGTAGACCTAGCCAAAGCCATCCAGCAGCGGCGCACTTTTGCCATTATTTCCCACCCCGATGCCGGGAAGACCACCCTTACGGAAAAGCTGTTGTTGTACGGGGGAGCCATTCAGGAGGCTGGGGCCGTGAAGGCCCGCCGCGCCCAAAAGCGGGTTACCTCCGACTGGATGGAGCTGGAAAGGCAGCGGGGCATTTCCATTACCTCGACCGTGTTGCAGTTTGACTACCGCAATATTCGCCTCAACTTGCTCGATACTCCCGGCCACCAAGACTTCAGCGAAGATACCTACCGCACCCTGGCGGCGGCTGATAACGCTGTGATGCTGGAAGATGCCGGCAAAGGGCTAGAACCCCAGACCCGCAAGCTGTTTGAAGTCTGTCAACTGCGGAAGCTGCCGATCTTCACCTTCATCAACAAGATGGATCGCCCCAGCCGGGATCCCTTGGAGCTAATGGACGAAATTGAGACTGAGCTCGGCCTCAAGCCCTATCCTGTAACCTGGCCGATTGGCTCAGGGGAGCGCTTTACAGCTTTGTTTGACCGACGCACGCAGGAGTTTCATTTCTTTGAGCGGGTCTCGCGGGGACGGCTGCGGGCCAAAGAAATGGTCATCAAGCTGGGGGATCCGCAAATTGAAGACTTGATTGAAAAAGATCTCTATTACCAATTCAAAGAAGAGCTGGAGCTGTTGGATGGCCTCATGCCCAGCTTGGATCTCAAGCAGGTTCATGCTGGCAAGCAAACGCCGGTCTTTTTCGGCAGCGCCATGACCAATTTTGGGGTGGAGCTGTTTCTCAATGCGTTTCTGGAGTATTCTCTACCGCCAATGCCCCACGAGAGCACGGCAGGGCTGATCCCACCCGAACATCCTGAGTTTACCGGCTTTGTCTTTAAGCTGCAGGCCAATATGGATCCCCGCCACCGGGATCGCCTTGCTTTTGTGCGCATCTGCTCCGGTAAGTTCGAGAAGGACATGGTGGTCAACCATGCCCGCCTCAACCGCCCCATCCGCCTCTCCTATCCCCAAAAATTGTTTGCTCAAGAGCGCATCTCCATCGATGAAGCCTATCCTGGCGATGTCATCGGCCTCAACAACCCTGGCATCTTCAGGATTGGGGATACCCTCTACACCGGCCCGAAGTTGCGCTACGCCGGGATCCCCAGCTTTTCGCCGGAGCTGTTTGCCTATTTAAAAAATCCCAACCCCTCCAAGTTTAAACAGTTCCAGAAAGGGGTATCAGAGCTGCAGGAAGAGGGAGCGGTGCAGATGATGTACTCCCTCGACGAGTCCAAACGGGATCCGATTGTGGCCGCAGTGGGCCAGTTGCAGTTTGAGGTGCTGCAGTACCGCCTGGAACATGAGTACAACGTCGAAACCCGGCTGGAGATGCTGCCCTACACGCTGGCCCGCTGGGTAGAGAATGGCTGGGAAGTTCTGGGGAACATCCCCAGCCTGTTTAACACCCTTATCGTCAAAGACATTCAAGATAGGCCCGTTCTTCTCTTTAAAAACGAGTGGACCTTGCAGCAATTTATCAGCAGCAATCCCAAAATCAAGCTAAGCAAAATCGCCCCCCTTGAGGATCTCAGTCCAGAGTCCAATGGCAGCCCGTAGAGGCATTGTGAACGCCTCCCGCCACTCATCTTGTTGAGTAAACACAATTCACCAATACAGTACCAATACAGTGCGGAGCTTCCCGCCGATTGAGCTCAAGAGGGATCCCTGCTGCAGCTTGTGTCCACCAACCGGTGACTAGGCCGATTTGGATTTGGGGGATCCCAGGGCATCCAGGCCGTAGACGCGCCGCCACATTTGATCGGCCAGAGTGGCGGGCAGCAGCCGCATCAGCCCCAGCGCCAGCTTGCCGCCCGTAAAAGCGGTGTAGCGGTCGGAAGGGTGGGGATCCGTCATGGCTCTCAGGATCGGCTCCACCACCTTCTCCACCGGCCAGGCCATGTTGTTGAACGAGCTGGCCAGATCGGCAGTTTTGTCCAAGATCGCCTTGTAGGGGCCATTTGGGTTGACAACGGCGGCAAAGGTCTCTTCAGCCACGCGGCCAAACTCGGTGGTCACCGGCCCCGGCTCGATCAAGACAACCTTGATGCCAAAGGGGGCCACCTCCACCCGCAGGGCATCGCTGAGGGCCTCCACGGCAAACTTGGTGGCGTTGTAGACGCCGCTGAAGGGCATCGAGATCTGGCCGGCCACCGAGCTGAGGTTGAGGATGCGGCCACTGCCCCGCTCCCGCATCTGGGGCAAGAGGGCGCGGGTGAGGGCGTGCAGGCCAAACACGTTAACTTCAAACTGGCGCCGCATCGCCGCCACATCCACCTCTTCCACCGGCCCCATCTGGCCATAGCCGGCGTTGTTCACCAGGATATCCACCCGGCCAAAGTGATCCAGAGCCTTTTGGGCCAGCGCCTCCACCTGGGCCGTGTCGGCCATGTCGGTGGGCACCACCAGCGCTTCTGTCCCCTGCTTCTCCACCAAGTCCTTGACGTTTTGTAGCAGCCTCTCTCGGCGGGCCGCCAGCACCAAGCGGGCCCCGCGTTTGGCCGCTTCCAGGGCAACGGCCTCTCCAATGCCGGCAGAGGCTCCGGTGATCAGCACCACTTGATTGGCGAGTGAAGGCATGGCTTTCTTCCCTGCAAACTTTTTCCATCCTAGAAGGATTTCCGGGATCTACGGAGAGAGGCGGCCTCGCTCGTTGGGCTGCGGTGTTGGATATTGGCAGGGCGCTGGGCCGCTGTTTCTGACTCAAGGGGTGCTCTGACAGAGGGATGGATCCCTGCGGCCCAGAAGCTGCTCAGATGGTTTTTTGCGCCCAGATTGCCAAGGGGGGCTGGGAAAAGCGATATGATTGAGGCACCACTCGCTGGGACAAACTCCCACGCTGGAGTGTACGCTTAAGCCGATGCTCGATGTCCTTGCCGCAGATACGAGGTGCAGTGACCGTAAGGTATTTCCGCAGGCGGGCTAGCCGAAGCCGATCTTCCTTGCCGGAGGAGCGCTGGGCTCTCGCCGAGGCTTGCTTGGATCGATTGCTCAGAGTGGCGGAAGCCAACCTAAGGGCCAATTCCGAGCTGCGCCAACAGCAGCAGGAGCAGCAGCGACAACTGGAGGCCGAGCGCCGCCACAGCGAAGCTCTGCGTGATGCCACCGCCGATTTGCGCACCAGCGTAATGGAGTTGCGAGAGGGGCAAGCCCTTTGGCAAAACCAGGTGGACGAGCTGCGTACCTGTTTGCGGGAGTTGCTTAGGGAACAGAGCGAGCTGGTGCGGATCATCGCCCAGCAGCAGCACATCCTGAAGGACTGTAAGGAAGTCATCCGCGCCATTCTGGAGCAAATGCGGGATGACCACCGCGACTTCCGCTCCGCCATCGGCATTTTGCTGGAGGAACTGCACCAAACTGTGCGCTGTTTGGTTCTCAAGTCAGGTGGCACTCTTCCCAAGCCTGTCCGCCATCCTGAAGCGCCAGAGGCGGATCCCGGCTCCCAGCCGACCGATTCTGCTTCGCTAGGGGATGGCTCTCTGTCCTAGCAGCCCAGGCTTCTGCCTTCCCCGAACGCTGCACGTGGCCTGCAGAGCTATCCAATCTCGCCCTCCGGCTGCGGCCAAAACAGGCGCAACTCCCTAACCTGCTCCCCCTTGACCAACAGGGAGCCGCCGCCGGACCGGCCTTGCAGGGGAATTTCCTCAGGAGAGAAGGAGTGTACCCGTTCGGACTCCGTGATCACATCGACTTGCAGATGGGGGTGCGCCGCCAGATTGGGGGGGAAACCCACCAAGCCCACCAAGCCATCCCCTTTGTCGGAAAAGCGAAAGGCCGTGACGCCCACCTTGCCCCGCTCCCCAGTTGGGATCTCGCCCAGAGGCAGCCGCTTCAGATAGCCCGACCGACTGGCCAAAATCAGGATCCCCCTGGGGGGCAGCAGCGCCATCCCCACCAGCTTCTCGGCACGTCCCAGGCGCAGGGCCGGTGTGCCCACAGCCCCTCGACCCATGAGTGGGATCTGCTCTGCCGGCAGGTGCAGTACCCGCCCGCCGGAGGTGGCGAGGACAACGCTACCGTCCTGCAGGCCGGGATCCCAAAGGGCCGCCCAGCCCAGCTCGTCCCCTTCTTTGAGTTTCAGGACGGTGGATCCCCGTTGGCTAAGGCCCATCAGCTCCGCCAGGGCCACCCGCTTGATCCGCCCCTGCCGGCTGAGCACCACCAGGCTGGCCTCGCCGGGAGAGTGCTCCGCACCGCTGACGCGAACGGGATCCAGCGGGAAGGTGGCAACGATGGGTTCGGGACTGGGGAGAAGGGTGACCAGAGGTACCCCCCGCGAGGAGCCGGTGCTGAGGGGGATCCCTTCGCTGGGCACGGTGAAAGCTTTGCCGCTGGCGGTGAGCACCAAGATTTCCTGCTCTGGGGTCACGCATTCCAGGCCGACCAGAACATCTTCTCCCAATTCCCGTTGCGCCGGATTGCTGCGGGAGCGAGGCCCAGGCAGAGGCAGGCGGCGCACGTAGCCTTTGCGGGTAAGTTGCAGCAGGAAGCGGGTGTCTTCGCCGGCTTTGCCACTGGGGATCTGGGCCTGTTCTGCCTCCAGCTCGGCTTCCGAAAGGATCTGGGTACGGCGCCGGTCGGCAAAAGTTTTCTTCAAGTGGCGCAGCTCTTTTTTCAGGTAATTCAAGAGCTTGCGGCGATCTTCCAGCAGCCCCTGCAGCTCGGCGATGCGGGCCTGCAGCTCGGCCTGCTCCTGGTGCAGGCGCTCCCGCTCCAAGGTTGTCAGGCGGCGCAGGGGCATGGCCAAGATTGTCTCCGCCTGTTGGGGGGTGCAGCCCAGGCGAGTTTGCAGTTGGGCTTTGGCCGTGGCGCTATCGGGGGCTTGCCGCAGCAGGTCGATCACCCCCTCCAGATCGGCCAGGGCCAGCACCATCCCTGCCACCTCTTCCGCTTTGCGCTGTACCCGCTGCAGTTCGGCGCGAAACATCCGGTTGAGAGTGGCCTCGCGGAATTGCAAAAAGTGCTGCAAAATCTGCTTCAAGCTGAGCTGCTGGGGTTTTCCCTCCACCAGGGCCAACAGGATTACCCCAAAGGTGCTCTGCAGGGGGGTGAGCTTGTACAACTGCTGCAGAACTGCCTGCGGGTTGGCCTCCCGCTTCAGCTCCACCACCACGCGAATGCCGCTGCGATCCGACTCATCCCGCAAGTCGGCAATGCCGCTGAGGCGGTCTTGGGCAACCAACTCCGCCACTTTCTCGAGCCAGGCAGCTTTGTTCACCTGGTAGGGAAACTCGGTGATAACCAGGGCGGGCCGGCGGTGGCGTCCTCTGCCCGGCTGGATCTCCTCAAAGCGGACCACTCCCCGCAGGGTGATGGAGCCGCGCCCGCTGAGGTAGGCTTCGCGGATCCCTTGGCTATCAACGATTTGGCCGCCGGTGGGAAAGTCCGGCCCTGGGATCCAGCGCAACAGCTCTTCAGGGCTGAGATCGGGATGGTCGATCAAAGCCAGCAGGCCGTCCACGACTTCTCCCAGGTTGTGGGGCGGGATGTTGGTGGCCATGCCCACGGCAATGCCGGCAGAGCCGTTGAGGAGCAGGATGGGCAGGCGGGCCGGTAGAACGGTGGGCTCCGCCTGGGATCCGTCGAAATTGGGCATAAAGTCCACAATTTCTTCGGAGATCCCCTGCAGAAGGGCTGTGTGGCTCAGCTCCGCCAGCCGACACTCGGTGTAGCGCATGGCCGCCGGCGGATCGTCGTCCACCGAGCCGAAGTTGCCGTGCCCCGCCACCAGGGGGTAGCGGCTGGAAAAGTCTTGCGCCATGCGCACTAGCGCGTCATAGACCGCCTGATCCCCGTGGGGGTGATATTTCCCCAGCACGTCCCCCACCACCCGCGCACACTTGCGGTAGGGGCGATCCGGCGTCAGGCCCAGCTCGTGCATGGCGTAGAGGATGCGGCGATGCACCGGCTTGAGGCCATCCCGCACATCCGGCAAGGCCCGCCCCACGATCACGCTCATGGCGTATTCCAGGTAGGAGCGTTGCATCTCCCCCTGCAAATCGGTAACGATCACCCGCCCTGAACGGGATCCCCCATCCGATCCAAATCCCAGTCCGTCGAGAGTGAGTTGCTGAGTCATGGCTCATTAGGAGCGGAACGCTTTCCAGGTTACTGTAGCTGTTTCCGCAGCTTTTGCGAGCTCACCCAGCCGCTGCCGTTTTTGAAATGGGGGGGTGTGGTGGCGGCTCCGCCGTGCTAAGTGTAGTCGGGGTGGATTTGGGTGTAACCATGGTTGAGAACTCTATTCGCTTTGGCACCGACGGCTGGCGAGCTGTGATTGCCGATGGCTTTACCTTTCAGAACTTGGGCATTGCCGCCCAGGCCAGCGCCCAGGTGTTGGCCCGCACCTATCCCGGCGCCGGGATCCTGATTGGCTACGACAACCGCTTTCTCTCAGAAAAATTTGCTGCCCACGCTGCCGAGGTGGTGGCCCGCTTGGGGATCCCGGTTTATCTCTCTGCCTGTGTGGCCCCGACACCGGCCTTTAGCTGGGCAGCCAAAGAGCGCGGCTGCCATGGCGCCTTGGTGATCACCGCCAGCCACAACCCGCCCCACTATTCCGGCCTCAAGGTCAAGGGGGGGTTTGGCGGCTCTGTGCCCCCGGAGGTCACTGCTGCCATCGAGCAGGAGCTGCACAACCTGCAACCTCTCGGATCCAACCCAGCCCCCATCGAAATCTGGGATCCCTGGCCCGGCTATCTGGCTCAGCTCAGTCGCTTTGTGGATCTGGAAAAGCTCAAAGGATCCCCGGCCAAGATCTGGGTGGATGTCATGTTTGGCTCTGGGGCTGGGGGCCTCAGGCGCCTCTTGGGAGAGAAGGTGATTGAATTGCAGGCGCGTCGGGATCCCCTATTTGGCGGCTTCTCACCGGAGCCGCTGCCGCAAAACCTACAGACCTCTGCCCAGATCATCGCGGCGGATCCCGCCCCGTTAAAAGTGGGTCTGGTCTTTGATGGCGACGCCGACCGCATTGCCGCCCTCGACGGGCAAGGCCGCTTTCTCAGCCCGCAGATCCTCATTCCCATCCTGATCGACCACTTGGCGGGGCGACGCGGCCTGCGGGGCGAAATCGTCAAAACCATCAGTGGCTCGGAGCTATTCGTGAAGGTGGCCGAGCGCTATGGCTTGCCGGTTACGGAAATGCCCGTGGGCTTTAAATACATTGCCGAGCGCATGATGACCACCCAGGTGTTGCTGGGGGGAGAAGAATCGGGTGGCATCGGCTATCTGGGCCACATCCCCGAACGGGATGCTCTTCTCTCTGCTCTGTACTTGATCGAGGCCGTCACCGAAACCGGGCAAGATCTGGGCGACCTTTACCGAGCTTTGCAGGAACGAGAGGGGTTCATCTCCGTCTACCAGCGCCGCGACCTGCACCTAGGGGATCAAAACCAACAAACCCAGCTATTCCAACGGCTACGGATGGATCCCCCCCTTGAGATCCTGGGGCAGAAGGTCATCAAGCATTTTGACAAAGACGGCCACAAGTTTACCCTTGCCGACGGCAGTTGGGTCATGATCCGCGGCAGCGGCACCGAGCCCCTGCTGCGGCTGTACTCAGAAGCCAGAACCTTGGAAGAAGTGAACCGTCTTCTCGATTGGGCAGATGGGCTGGTCAACGTAAGGCGCGGGATTCCCCACCCGGGTGGGGAGGGATAGCGCCTCCTAACTGATTCTGGATATATCGCTTCACAATTTCTAGAGGTGCACCGCCCCATGAGACAATGCACTTAGAATCATGCCAA
>NZ_JANSIZ010000027.1:0-32797 GCF_047462315.1 Synechococcus sp. H60.2
CCTGATAAGCTGTTACAACTCTTTGCCGTAGATCCAAAGAATGGGTTGGCATCTCTTCCTCTCCTTCCTCTTGCAACCTGTACCCCACTTTAAACAGGCTGTAGGAGACCACTACTCCTGGTTGACAGCGGCTCTTCAACGCAAGGTCAGTCAGGGCACACGCAGTTCTCGGCGCAGGTGTCGGCAACTGCTGCAACGGCTGTCTGGTAGGGAGGGGCGCTTTCCAACCTGGGTGAATCACTGCATCTCTAAAGCGATTGTTTCTGGGGCCAGAGCTACCTGTAGCACCATTGCCTTGGAAGACTTGACTGGGATGAGGCCTCCGGCCCGCTGGCGCGAGCGGGAACGTGTCAACCAACAGTCCCGCAACAAGACAGAGCGGCGGCGGTTGAACGGTTGGGCGTTCTACCCGTTGAGGCAATTTTTGCACTACAAGGCAGTAAGAGCAGGAGTCAAGGTTGCGGTGGTTCTGCCTGCCTACACTTCGCAGATCTGCCACCGGTGCTTGTGGCTTGGCCAGTGGGAAGGGAAGCGTTTTCGTTGTGTGAACCCGGCCTGTGGTTGGGAAGGGGATGCAGATTTTACCACTCGCGTTAGCGGGACGGAGTCCTTTGTAATTGCGCTTTTGGGGGCTGCTGTAAACCGGCCTGCTCCCCTACATCCCCCCGTATACGGGGGGACAGAGGGGGGTTTGGGGTTGGCAGGCCAACTACAGGGCTACTGTTCGCGTCAGCGAGACGGAGTCCCTAAGCCCCCGGCTGAAGTCGGGGGAAGTTTACGTTCGTGGTTGCTGATAGCCACCGGTCAAAGGCTGCAAGAAGGGGCAGGTGGGAAAAGAGGGCAACTCGGGGCAGATTATTCCCAAACTAAGCTGAGATCGGCAACAAAGCCAGGGAGGACGGGATCCCCTTCGAGGTAAGCTGGGCGCTCCAGGACTTGGACGGGCTGAGCGGGGCGATAGACGTAAACTCGCTGGCTTTCCGGGTCAATCAGCCAGCCCAGTTGGGATCCGTTTTCGAGGTACTCCTGCAGCTTGGCCTGCAAAGCGGCCAGGTCGTCGGAAGGGGAGCGCAATTCCAGGACAAAATCTGGACAAAGGGGTGCAAAGCGGCGGCGCTGCTCTGGAGTAAGCTGCTGCCAGCGCTCCTTGGTAATCCAGGCGGCATCGGGAGAGCGAATGGCCCCATTGGGGAGGGCAAAGCCGGCAGAAGCGTCGAAGGCCACGCCACGCTGGGTTTGGCGGTTCCATTGCCAGAGTTGGGCGCTGAGGCTCAGGTTTTGGCGACTGCTATCGCTGCCAACAGGGGCCATGGCAACTAGCTCCCCTTGGGCGGTGCGCTCCAAGCGCAGCTCAGGGTTCTGCCGGCAAATCTGTTCAAAAACTTCATCGGTCAACTCCAGGCTGGGCCGTAAGTTGAGGGAGATCACGGCTTGAGGGATCCCGTTCAGAGGATTTGAGGATGGGCTGGCGCTATTGTAGTCTTTTGGATCCCTCACCCCCAACCCCTCTCCCAGAGGGAGAGGGGAGGAAGGCAGTGCGGATTCGATCCAGGGCTACGGGGAGATTGGTTTCTACCAAGTGGCTACTCAGGCGCACAAAGCGCAGTCCTAGGCTTTCCAGCAGTTCCTCTCGTTGGCGATCCAAATCTTTTTGGTGCCTGTGGATTGGCCATCGACCTCTACAATCAAAGCCTCTTCCTTGCAGAAAAATTGACCACGAATGTGCCGATCGGTTGCTGCCGCCGAAATTTGCGCCCCTCCAACTTGCGATTACACAGCGCTTCCCACAAAATCCCCTCAGAAGGTGTAGATTCCCGCCGCAGTTGTCGAGCCACCTCCTGCATCTTCTTCTAAATTGCTGGAGGAACTTTCCATTTCTCTGACTCCCCCTCGCCTTGTGGAAGAGGAGGTTGGGGGTGAGGGCGCTAACCGGTAGCCTGTCCTGAAAATCGCGGTGGAATTTCAATCAGAGCTTTATTGATGAGAACGGCCACCGGGTTTGAGTCACTGGCATAAGCCTTGAGCCCCAACCGCTGCACCTCCAGCGGGATCGCTCCCCCGCCAGCAAAGGGGTCGTAAACTGGCGGCGCGTACTTAGCAGTAGACTCCCTGATGGCCTGGGGATCTGTGGGCGGCTCCTCACCGCGATCCCAGGCCAAACAGCGGCCAATCTGCCGTTGGGTCGCCTCCAGAACGCCGGACTTGGGATCGCTCACAGCGTCCCAAGAAACCAGGCCCGGTACCACCTGCTTGGTTTTGCCGCCCTTGTCTTTTCAATGCGCGCTGACACTCCCACCACCTAAAGGCAGGGGATTCTTACGCCGTTCAAAAACAAACTCATAAAAGCGCTGTCAAGACGCCTCTAGAGAATTCCTTGAGGCAAAGCCCCAAGGTTCTGCTGGCTTTTCTGTTCGCGTCAGCGCGACGGAGTCCTTGCAGCTTAGCTCAGACGTTAGTATCTTCCGGACGCTTGCCACTGGTCGGGTTTTTCACCGTCTTAGGGGCGCGCCTGGGAACAGTACACCCCGGTGACAACTACACTATTATTGATGAGCAACTAAAGTCGCTGGCGGGCTTTTCCGCCCCGCACTACTCGCGTCAGCGGCGCGGAGCGCTGAGTACAGGGCTACCAAGCTATCCCTCTGTGTGCAAAGTCAGCCAAGGAAAGGCTTGTTCACGCAAAAGGCTGTACTCCCAGGTTGGCTACCCCGGATTCCCCAGGCCACGGCTTGCCTTCCCCTCTCCTACTGCCCCAAGGACTGCAGCCAGCCGATGAGAGTAGTTCCGGATAAGGCTTCAAAAAGGATTAGGGCAACAAAGCCGATCATCGCCAAACGCCCGTTCAAGCGCTCTGCATAGTCGGTGAAGCCCACCCGCGGAACAGTGTCCACGTACATCTCCGGCTCAATGGCGTAGTTGTTGAGACGGCCACCTTCTTCAACTACGACGGAGCGATATTTGCTCATAGGATTCTCCTTGCTCTTTCTCTACCAGCGTAGCGCGCTCCACATAAGATTGTAAAGTTTTGTTTACAACTTTGTTCACCCCCGCAATAAGCCGACACTGACTAGGCCAGGAAGAGCTTGTAGGCCGGATTGCGGCTTTCGTCCCAGTAGCGATAGTTCAGGGTATCCAGAAAGCGCTGCCAGGCGGGCATTTCCCAGCTGGGCACTTGCATGCCGATGAGGACGCGACCGTAGTCGGCGCCGTTGTTGCGGTAGTGAAAGAGGCTGATGTTCCAGTTGGGGCTCATGCAAGACAAGAACTGCATTAGGGCCCCGGGCCGCTCCGGGAACTCGAAGCGGTAGAGCAGCTCGTTCTCGGCCAAGGGGGAGCGCCCCCCCACCATGTGGCGTAGATGCAGCTTGGCCAGCTCGTCGTCGGTGAGATCCAAGGTCTTAAAGCCAGCCCGCTCCAGATCCAGGGCCGCTGCCTGGGCATCGGCCCGATCCCGCACCTGTAGGCCGACAAAGATGTGAGCTTCTTGGGTATCGGCGATGCGGTAGTTGAACTCGGTGAGGTTGCGCTGGCCGATGTGGGCGCAGAACCGGCGCAAGCTGCCCCGCTCTTCGGGGATGGTGACGGCGAAAATGGCCTCCCGCTGTTCGCCGATCTCGGCTCGCTCGGCCACAAAGCGCAGGCGGTCGAAGTTCATATTGGCCCCGCTGGCCACCGCCACCAGGGTCTGTCCCTGGATGCCGGTGCGGCTGACGTAGGCTTTGAGGCCGGCAATGGCCAAGGCGCCGGCGGGCTCCAAAATAGAGCGGGTATCTTCAAAGACATCCTTGATGGCGGCACAGGTGTCGTCGGTGCTCACCAAGAGGATCTCGTCCACGTACTGCTGACAGAGGCGGAAGGTTTCTTCCCCCACCTCTCGCACCGCCACCCCATCAGCAAACAGGCCTACCTGGGAGAGGCGCACCCTTCGGCCAGCTCGTAGGGAGCGGTACATGGCGTCGGCGTCCAGTGGTTCTACCCCGATGATTTTGATCTCCGGGCGCAGGCGCTTGACGTAGGCGGCGATGCCCGAGATCAGGCCGCCCCCGCCAACGGCGACGAAGATGGCGTGGATGGGCTGTTGATACTGGCGCAGGATCTCCATGCCGATGGTGCCCTGGCCGGCAATCACCAAGGGATCGTCGAAGGGATGGATGAAGGTCAAGCTCTTTTCAGCTTCCAGTTGCCGCGCGTAGGCGTAGGCGTCGTCGAAGGTGTCGCCGTGCAAGACCACCTGGGCCCCCCGCGCCCGCACCGCCTCTATCTTCACCTGGGGGGTGGTGACGGGCATCACAATGACCGCGTGGGTGCCCAGTCGCTGCGCTGCCAGGGCCACTCCTTGGGCGTGGTTGCCGGCAGAAGCAGCGATGACTCCTTGGGCCAGTTGCTCCGAGGGTAGGTGGGCCATCTTGTTGTAGGCCCCCCGCAGCTTGAAGGAGAAAACCGGCTGCAGATCTTCCCGCTTGAGCCAGACCTGGTTGTTCAGGCGGCGGGAGAGGTTAAAAGCCGGCTCCAGGGGGGTTTCTTGGGCGACGTCGTAAACGCGAGCCGTGAGGATCTGAACAAGATAGTCACAATACATTGGGATGTATCGACGTCGATAGGGTTGAAAAAGGTCGAAAAATGTTGCTCCCGGTGGTGCGGGCTGCTCAAACGGGCAATGGATATTATCCCAGGGATCCAGCCCTTCTCAAGCGAGGGGGGCTTGGGGATAATAGCAGGGGCAATGGGAGAAAAAGCGATGTCGGTGCAGGAAAAGTTGAAGGCGCTGCTGGAGGGCCAGCCGGTGGCCAGCTTAGCAGTGCTGGATCAGGGCTCCCCAGCAGTGTCGTTGGTGCCCTTTGTGGTGCAGTGGGATCCCTTGCGCTTTGCCATTGTCATCAGCGACCTTTCTGCCCACACCCAGGCTTTGCGGGCGGATCCGCGAGCCAGCCTGCTCATCCACGAGCCGCCCACGGCGGGGGATCCCCGCAGCAACCACGCTTTGCCGCGGGTGATGGTGAGCGGAAAAGCCCAGTTCCTCAGCCGCGAGGAAGCCCAAGCCAAGGGGTTCGAGGCTCTTTATCGTGCCAAGTACGAGATAGCCGAGATGATCCTCGGCCTAGCGGACTTCCACTTCTGCCAGATCACCCCCACTGGCGGCAGCTTCATTCAGGGGTTTGGCCAGGCCTTCCGGCTGAGCGGCCCCAACCTGGAGCAACTGGAGCACCTCGGTCGCTCTTAGGCGGGAGAACCCAGACCTCCCCCCTTGCGAGAAAAGTTAGGCCAATTCCAACTTCCCTCCTCTGGGAGAGAGGCGCTGCTAGGGGATCCTGAGCTCAGGTTTTCGGGTGGGATCCCGGATCCAAGCCAGCAGCAGTGGGTTGACCAGCTCTGGGGCCTCGTCTTGGGGGCAGTGGCCAACTCCCGGCAGGGGGATGAACCCCACCACGCAGGGGAACTCGGCCAAGGCCCGCCCTAGAGCAATGGGCTCCCAGGGATCCGCCTCTCCCCAGAGGATGAGGACGGGGCAGGTGACCTGGGGCAGGAGATCTTCGGCCAAGGGCCCCTGGGAGTAGCGCACAAAGGCCAAGAAAACCTCTGCCGCCCCCGGATCGAGGGCCGGTCGCAGCAAAAGCTGCACCAGGTCTTCCGTAACCGCCTCCTTGCGCCCATAGGCTTGGAGGAGGATGTTGCGAATGGCCCGGGGCTGGGCTATTTGGGCAAAGAAAAACCGCCCAAAAGGGGGCCACCCTAGCAAGGACTGGATGAGGGGAGTGGTTCGGCGGCGCAGCCAAGAGATCTGGCGACGCTTGCGCTCGTGCAACAGCCGCAGCGAGGGATCCAACATCGCCACCCCCAAGACCTGGCCTGGCTGCAAAACAGCCGCCTGCAAGGCCACAATGCAACCAATGGAGTTGCCCACTAGATAAGCTGGCTCCCCCACCACCTCCCGCCCAAAATCGGCCACCTGGGCGCCCCAGGTTTCAAAGGTGTAGGGGAAAGGGGATCCTGGCAAGGGCTTGGCGGATCCCCCAAACCCCAGCAGATCCAGGGCGTACACGCGGCAGTGCCGCCCCAGCTCCGGCAAATTTTTCCGCCAGTGGTCACTGCTGGCCCCAAAACCGTGGATAAGCACCACTGCTGGGCCAGCGGATCCCGCCTGTTGGTAGCGGATGGACTGGCCCTGCCAGAGCCAGCGCCCCTCGCGGGGGGCCAAGACGCTTGGAGAAGGCTGTTCGGAGAGCATGGGGATCCCTGGCCGGTGTTTTTGGTCTCACCCCGAAGGATGGCGCTCTTTTTTGTTGGCACAATTTGGATGGGGAAGCAAGTTCTCTCCCTAGGCCTGTGGCAATGTCATTGGTAACTTACCCCCTTTTGGGCGTCAACCTGCACCTAGCCCTGCCGGAAGCTCATCTGCAGAGCTATACCGCCTGGATTGAAGCCCGCATCAACCAGGGCCAGGGTGCCCAGGTGGTCACCTGCAACCCGGAGATGATCATGCAGGCGCAGCAGGATCCGGCCTTTGCCCAAGTGCTGCAGGAGGCTGAGCTGGTGATCCCAGACGGCATTGGGGTGGTGTGGGCCTTGCGGCGGCAGGGGATCCGTGTCCAGCGGGTGCCAGGGATCGAGTTGGCTGAAGCTTTGATCTCGCGAGCAGCAGAACGGAGGTGGCGCTTGGCCTTGGTGGGAGGAAGGCCGGAAGTCAACCGGGCAGCGGTTCAGCAGTGGCAAGCTCGCTTTCCCTCTCTGTCCATTTGGGGCCATCACGGCTACTTCTCTGGCGCCGAAGAGGAAAAACTGCTGCAAGCTCTCCAAAAAATTCAACCCCAACTGGTGTGGGTGGGGCTGGGATCCCCGCGACAGGAGCTGTGGATCTGCCAGCGGCGGGCCCTTCTGCCCCAGGCCATCTGGATGGGGGTGGGGGGCAGCTTCGACATTTGGGCTGGGCAAAAACGACGGGCCCCCCGCTGGTGGCGTGACCATCACCTGGAATGGTTGTATCGTCTCTATCAGGAACCCTGGCGCTGGCGACGCATGTTGGCTTTGCCCAGGTTTGCCTGGCGGGTGCTGTGGGATCCCTCTTCTCCCTCGCGCTCCTAGCCTGGCAGCTCCACTCGTTCTCTTCTGTCTAAGCGTTTTACCATGATGCTTGGTCAGCACACTGGCTACGCTCCTCGCCTTCACCCTTGGGCTGGTACAACCCCCAACCCCTCCCTCCCCGCCCCAACCGACCCAGAAACCACCTTGGGCCTCTACCCCAAGCCCCAGCCCGGATCCCTGCCGGCCCCAGGTAGCGCTGAGAGCATGGTGTCGTTGCAGGGGGTGAGCAAGGTCTTTCCCAACGGCAACTGGGTTTTCCGAGATGTGAACCTAGAGGTGCGCCGCGGCGAGTTTGTGTTCGTAACCGGAGTGTCGGGGGCAGGCAAGTCCACCCTGCTACGGCTGCTCTACGGGGCCGAACAGGCCACCGAGGGCACGGTGATAGTGGATCAGGTGTGTCTGTTTTCTTCGGAAGGTCGGCGGCGGCCCTACTGCATCCCGCCCCGCCCTCTGGCAATGTTGCGGCGGCGCTTGGGGGTGGTTTTTCAAGACTATCGCCTCTTGGCCAATCGCACCCTGGCGGAAAATGTGGCCTTTGTGCTGCGGGCCCAGGGACTTTCCCCAGCAGAGATCCACCGCCGCCTGGGGCCAACTTTGAAGATGGTGGGGCTGACTGAGAAGCGGGATCACTTCCCCCACGAGCTTTCGGGAGGGGAGCAACAGCGCCTCAGCTTGGCCCGCGCCATTGTCAACATGCCCGTCTTGTTGCTGGCAGACGAGCCAACGGGAAATCTGGATCGGGAAAACTCGCTCTTGGTTCTGCAGATCCTGGAGCGGCTCAATTCCTTTGGCGTGACGATCCTCATGACCAGCCACGACCCCTATCTGGTGGAGCGGGCGGGTCACCGGGTGGTGCGCCTGGAAGGAGGACGCCTGTATGATCTGCGCTGAGGCGCTGCATAGGGTGGGAATCCTGAAGATTGGGTTTACTGGCAGTGTTGGGCGGTAAACAGCATGCAATCTCTCTCCCGATTTCTCAACAAAATCCGCTACCTCCTGCAGGAAACTTTTTTGGGGTTGCGGCGGGGAGGCTGGCTAAACTGGGCGGCGGTGAGCACCCTGTTGGTGTTGCTGTTTCTGGTGGGAATCGGCGTTGAGCTGTCTTGGGGGGTGGATGCAACAGTCCAGTCTCTGGGGGGGCAACTGGAGATCTCCGTCTATCTAGAGCCGGAAGGCCGGGGGGTGGATTTGCAACCCCAAGTTGCCCAACTGCCTCATGTGGCGGAGGTGAGGGTCATCACCAAAGAGCAAGCTTGGCGCGACCTTTTGCTGGAGATGGGGATCCAGGATGAGGCGACCCTGGAGACTCAGTTGGGGGAGAACCCTTTGGTGGATGCCCTGCGGGTCAAAGCCGATTCTGCCGGAGCCCTGGGGGAGGTGGCGGCACAGATTCGCCAATTGGAAGGGGTAGACGAGGTGTACTACGGCAGCCGCATTGTGGAGCAACTGGCCCAAATCCAGGAGGTGCTACGTCTGGGATCCCTGAGTATCACCGGGGTGTTGGCCCTGACAGCAGTGGCTGTGATCACCACCACCATTCGCCTGGTTGTCATGGCGCGGCGCCGGGAGATTGAGGTGATGCAACTGGTGGGGGCGACGGCGACCTGGATTTACTTGCCCTTTATTTTGCAGGGCTGCCTGTTCGGGGTAGTCAGCGCGCTAGGGGCTTGGGGCTTGGTTCTGGGATCCCGACAGTTGCTGCAGGAGGCGCTGGATCGGTTGATTGCGCTGCCCTTCCTCAAGGTAGTGCAGGCCGATCCCGGCCAGGGAGAGTTTTGGTTTCTGCTGCCGCTGTTGCTGGGGATGGGGGTTTTTCTGGGCACCAGCAGCAGCTTGATTGCGGTGCGCAAGTCGGTGGGACGTTGGTTTTGATCGGGGATCCCTCACCCTGGGCCGGGCTGATGCCCTTATGAGCTGCCGAGAGGTTTGCTACGATAAAAGGTTACTTGGTAACAAAACCGACAAGGCAGGACTCCGACAATGACCTTGCGCAACCCTCACTTGGGCATCGACAACGACGAGCTGATGCGTCGGGTAGAGGCGTTAATTAACGCTTCCAAAAACCGCTATCGCATCACGGTGCAGGTGGCCAATCGGGCCAAGCGTCGCCGCTACGATGATCCCAACGATGTGGAAGAGGGCTGGATGAAGCCCATTCGCCGCGCCATCATCGAGATGTCGGATGAACTGACCGAGCCGGAAATCATCGGCGACGAGTAGCTTTGGCCCTGTCGCAACTGCAGGCCGGCTAGGCGGCTAAGGGCGATGAAGACCCTCGGCAGGAACCTGGTCTGTGAGGTCTTCTGGGTCAGGATCTCTTTCCCGTGGACGGGCCTCGAGCCGCGACTCCATCAGGCGCAGCAGGCGGTGGGTCTCCTCTGGGCTGAGGCCCTGGATGCGCATCTCCAAGGGGCTGTGGAACCAGAGGGTTTGTTGCGGAAACGGAATCCGGATCCCGGCTTGGTCGAAGGCATGCTTGAGGCGACGGCGATATTCCCGCGCCACCCGCCACTGCTGTAGGGGCTGCACTTTGATCCAGATGCGCAGGGTGATCCCCCGCTCCCCCAGGTCATCGACGCCGTGCATCTCGGGGGGCTCGAGGATTTTGTCCCGCCAAGCCGGCTCCCGGTACATCTGGAGCGCCACCTGCTCGGTGATGCGGATCGCCTGTTCCAGGTCGTTTTCGTAGGCGATCACGATCCCCAAATCCACCCGCGACCAGCCGTTGGAGAGGTTCTCCACCACCCGAATGGCGCTGTTGGGAATGGAGATCAGGCTGCCTTCGGTGTTGCGCAACTGGGTTAGCCGCAGATCCATGTGTTCCACCAGGCCGCTCCGCCCGTCCACCACGATCACATCTCCTTCGGCAAATTGGTCTTCCAGCAAAATCAACAGCCCGTTGATCACGTCTTTGATCAAATCCTGGGCAGCCAGGGAAATCCCCAGCCCGATGAAGCCCAGGCTGGCCACCAAAGGGCCGATATTCACCCCCACTGAGGCCAAGCCGACCAGGGATCCCAGCAAAACCAGCGCGGTGGCTGTCACTCCTTTGGAGACACTGGCAAAGGTGCTGAGGCGTTTGCTGAGGCGATAGGTGGGGGCATTTTGCCACTGCTCCTGGCGCAAGGCGGCGAAGAGGCCGTCCAGCAGCAGGCTGCTCAGCCAAACACTGCCATAAGTCGCCAGGCCCACCCCTGCCAAGCGCAGCAGAGGGCCGCGCAGCGAGACCAGGAGAAACGTTTGCAAGGGGCGTGTTTGGGGGAAAAGGCCCAAACTCACCCCAACGCCGCCCGTCCACAGGCCAACCTGCACCAGGCGCAGCAGACGAATGTGCAGCTCCAAATAGGATGCCTGCCGTTTGCGCCCTGCCTGTTGTTCAACCAAGACGGGATCCGCGCCCGGCTCCCCCTGGAGGCGCTCCTGCACCTCTGCTTGGATGGCCTGGTACTCCGCCTGCAGGGCATCGCGTTTTTGCTGCAGCCGTCGTCGTTCTCGCTGACAAAGCCGGCTCAGGCTCCCCGCTGCTGCCAGAATGGCGAGGGCTATCAGGGCTTGGCGGCGCAAAAATTGAGGCTGCCGTTCCCGCTGCCAGGTGCGCAGGGCCTCCTCGACAATGCCCGCCACCTGTTCAGCCCAATCCATCGGCTGGCTGCCCTGAAGCTGAGCGTCCAGAGAGGTGATGGTCATCAAATGTCGCCCATTCACCCGGATCACCGGCTGGTTGGTTTGGCTGTCGAGGACGACCTCCACCTGCAACGTTTCTGGGTCGAAGCCCGACTGGGCCAACTGGCGCAGGGTTTGTTCGATGGAGCGGGCCCGCTGCGACACCGGCGGCACGCTGCCGGGATCCCCCTGCGGTGCGGCGACCAAAAACAGCCGCCGTCCATCCAGCGTCACGGCCTCCGTTTGGATGGAGGCGGTGGGCAGGCTGAGCGCCTGCCGCAGCTCTTCCAGAGCATGTAAGGGGTTGAGCAAAGGCCGGTTGGAGGCGGTGCCGTTGTTTTGAGAAGTTTCCTGACCCCATGCCGGCTCGATGGCCGGGGATAGGGCGAGGGACGTGCCGAAAAGGAGCGGCCAAAGCAGGGATCCCGCTGTTCTCCGCCTCGATCTACTTGAAGCTTGCAGATTGTGCGGCATGAGCCGATGCTGAAGTTCTTCCCATCAATCTAAGAAGAAGAAAGCAATGCCGAGAATGGCATAGGTGGCCAAGAGCAACAGCCCCTCCAGCCAGTTGGAGCGGCCGTCGCTGCTGACGGAGTTGACCAGCAACACCGAGACGGCGATCGCCACCAGCTCCACTGTGCCGAAGTTAAAGTTCATCGGCTGGCCCAGCAGGTCGCCGGCCAGCACCAGCAGGGGCGCCACGAACAGGGCAATTTGCATCGTCGAGCCCAGAGATACTGAAAAGGAGAGATCCATCTTGTCTTTCATGGCCACCGTGATTGCCGTCGCATGTTCGGCTGCATTGCCGATGATCGGCAACAAGATCACCCCCATAAACAGCGGTGTCATGTGCAAGCGTTCTAGGGCAGCCTCCAAGGTGTCCACCAGCAACTCCGACTCAAGAGCCACCAACACCGTCAGCCCCAAAAGGGCCAACACCCAAGGCCATAGCCCAGGCTGCTCGGGCGGGGCCGTCAACACCTGGGGAATGGATCCTTCTGCCTGCAAAACTGGATTGGGAGCAAGGCGGGCAGCGGCTTCATGTTCTGCCGCTTCTGCCTCGTGAATGGTGTAAAGGTAGCTGTGGGTTTTGAGGGAAAACAGCAAAGTGAGGCCATAAACCCCGATCAGCACCAAGGCCACCGCCGTGGAGAGCTCTTGGATGGAGAGCGCTCCCAAGTTGGCGTCGGCATAGGTCACCACGCTGGGCAAGATCAGGGCCACCACCGCCAGGTTCATCACCGAGGCGTTCATGCGGGCCACCTCGGGCCGAAAGCTTTGCTCGCGAAACTTGATGCCGCCCAAAAACATGGCCAGCCCGGCCACCAGCAGCAGGTTGCTGATGATCGAGCCGGTGATCGAGGCTTTCACCACCTCCACCAGCCCTGCCCGCAGCGCCACCAGGCCAATGATTAGCTCGGTGGCGTTGCCAAAGGTGGCGTTGATCAGCCCCCCGATGGTCGGCCCGGTCAAGGCAGCGATTTCCTCCGTGGCCTGACCGATAAACTTGGCCAAGGCCACCACTGCCAAAGCGGCACAGAGGAAGACCCAATTGGGATCCCAGCCTCGGAAGTGCCCCACCCAAGATAGAGGAACTCCCGCCAGCAGCAGGAACATCAGGCCGTTCAAACCTCTCTGCCAACCTGCTGCAGAGCGATCCGGAGAACCCAGAGAATTTGCATCGGCCAGGGTCATAGTTCCAGGGAAGTAGAGGCTGATAGAGAGTTTCCGAAGTGTGGCGGCGGCTGCAGCCGTCTGACTGTGGGGAAAGAAGGCTCTGCCCAAGACAAGAGCCGCCTTTAGGTCGATGGACAGGGCAGGCGGCCCTCCAAAGCAGTCTAGCTGCTGCCAGGGAGGCTTGGGTAGGTGCTGCCATTAGAGGGAGATGACTCGATGGCGCTGCAGCAGGCGGAGGATCTCAGCTTCCAGTTGATCCAGCAGGCGCTGCGGATCGCCGATTTTCAAAAAGCTGCTGCCCTCCACCCCGAAGGGGAAGGATCCCTCGATGCCGTCCCGGGGCAGTTGCACCAGCAGCAGTTGCTCGGGGCGCTTCGCTTGCAGGGCATAGCCCAACTCCAGACAGACCTGGGGACTGGGCAAGGGGCGCCCTCGGCCATTCACCTGCACCGGGGTGACATCGGCCACCACCAGCAGCGCATGCTTGAGCTTGCGAATCAGCGCTGCGTCGATTAGAGGTGTCTCGCTGTCAGCGGGCGGGGATCCCTGCAGTTGCAGCGGCAGAACCGGCTGGTGATGGCGGTTAATGGTCTCCACCACCGCCTGCAACGCTTGGTGCAGCGTGGCGCTGGAGTCGGGATAATCCGCTTGGCCGCAGAAGTAGATGGCCGGCTCCGTCATGTTCAGGGTGGCCCGCTTGTTGAAGTAGATCTCGCGGCTGATCAGATCGAGGTTGGAGATGCTATAGGCACCGCTGCCCTCGATGTAAAACTCCACCAGCTCCCCTTCCAAGTAGCGTTGCCACCAGACAGAGGCCTTCACCTGCTCCACATCGTCGAGGAAATCGGCTCGCATCGCCGTTTTCAGCAGGCCAGTACGGCTTAGGCGCAAGTCAGGGGCTCGCTGTTGAACTTGGGAGGCAGACAACACCGAATCCAAATACCAGGCTTTCAAAACGATGATCGCCATCGGATCCCTCTGCGCTTAGCCTCAAAGGTACCTGATTTTGGCCGGGAGCGTTATCGCGGTATGGAAGTCAGCCCAGGTGCAGGGCCAGATCCAGCAGCCGGTGAGCCAGGGCCGGTTTGGTGGTCAACGGGAGCAGTTCCGGGCTGCCCTGCCGCGGGATCCAGTAGCCTTGGTTGTGGCTGCTGCCAAAGCCACTGTCCGGTTGGTCGATGGGGTTAGCCACAATGGCATCCAGCCCTTTCTGCTGCAGCTTCTCCTTGGCCGGGGGGAGGGGATCCCCACTTTGGGCGGCAAAGCCGATGAGGCGCTGGCCAGCACGTCTGTGGCGGGCCAAAGCTGCCACCAGGTCAGGGACGGGTTCTAAGGGCAGCATCTGGGGCAGTTCGCCTTTTGGCAGCTTCCCCGCGTAAACCTGGGCAGGGCGCACATCCCCCACAGCGGCAGCCATCCACAAGAGATCGGCCTGGGGAAACTCCGCCTGCAAAACTCTCTCCAGTTGGGCTGCCGTCTCCACCGGCACGGCCCGAATGGCGAAGGGTGCTGGATCAAAGGAGATCCCCAGCGGCCCATGCACCAGCGTGACGTTGGCCCCCCGGCAGGCGGCTGCCACTGCCAGCGCCACCCCCATCCGCCCACTGGCCGGGTTGCCGATAAAACGCACCGCGTCAATGGGCTCGCGCGTTCCCCCCGCCGTCACCAATAGCCGCTTACCCTGCCAGTCTTTTTTTCCCCCTGTCCAGAGCAGAGCCCGCACATACTCCTGCAGCGCCTCTGGCTCCAACATACGCCCTTCCCCCACCGCATCACAGGCCAGGCGGCCACTGGCAGTGGGCAAGGCCCAAAAGCGGGGATCCCGCTGCAGCCGCTGCCAATTCTCGGCCACTGCTTCAGCCTTCCACATGTGAGTATTCATGGCCGGTGCCAGGGCCACCGGACAGTGGCAAGCCAAAACCACATTGGTGAGCAAATTGTCCGCCAGCCCCTGGGCCACCTTGCCCAAGGTGTTGGCCGATAAGGGGGCAATGAGACAAGCTTCGGCCCATTCCCCCAGCTCGATGTGCAGCGGTCGTCCCCGCGTGGCTTGCCAAAACTCAGCATCGGTAAAAGCTGGCTGGCGAGACACGGTGGCAAATGTCAGCGGGGAGATAAACTGTTCTGCAGCTTTCGTCAAAACCACCCTCACCTCTGCCCCCTGCTGGGCCAGAGCAGATACCAAAGCCGCCGTTTTGTAGGCAGCAATTCCCCCACTCACCCCAACCAGCAGACGCCGCCCCGACCAGAAGGGATCCATACCAGAGAACACTCAAACAGCCTTGTTTCCAGTTTCCCTGCTTTTGCCTCCTACCAGTGACCCAACAGGAATCCCTCGCCCAAAGGTGCTAGCGCTCGGGCTGCAAAGCCCGCTGAGAACAGCACTTACGAGCCTATGGCTTGCCTGGGGAGAACCCCTCTTTGCGAAAGTCCGACCTCGACTCTACAGGTTCTGTTCCGCAGAGGGAATTCACTACCGCTGTTTTGCGCACTCGCCTCTTCAGATCCCATTCCGGTTGCCGAACTTATCCCCTCTAATAAGAAAGAGTTGAAGGCAACTCTATTGCAATCGCTATTTGTTTTTGGCTACACTAACTGTTGTCCTTGAACCATCTTGATATGACTACGACCGGTAAACCAAAACCACTCACTGGCCAAGAGCTCCTCGACAAGGTAACTTCGATGGGAAATGCGGATCGCAAGGAAAAAGCTCGCGCCTGTGGCTACGTCACCTATACCAAGAATGGTCAGGAGCGAGTGAATCTGATGCAGTTCAACAACGCCTTGCTGAAGGCAGTCGGTGTGGATCTCGATGCTAGTGATGAGAACGGTTCCCGCGGTCGGGCTCCGACTTACCGCGTTTCGGTTCACAAGAATGGCAACCTCCTCATCGGAGCTGCCTACACCAAGAAGATGGGCCTCAAGCCCGGGGATCAGTTCGAGATCAAGTTGGGCCACCACAACATCAAGCTAGAGCGCATCGACTGATTTCCTGTCGCCTGCCTTGTCGAGGTTCTCTCTGCTGATAACAGCGTTTCAGCTTGGGTAAAGCCCTCGATGGTTAGGGAAGGGCGAGATGCTTCTTTCCCTCCATCGTCATACTGCTTTTAGGCAGACAAGGGATCCTCGTATTCGTTGAGGATCCCTAGCTGTTTGTATCAATAGGTATCAATTGATGGCTAAAGCACAGAGGGCTTCGTTATTCTGACAAAAGTTAAAGTTCATGAGGGCGGCGGCAATGTACACTTCAACTGCACAGAACCTGGCTCGCCGCTGGCAAACTTGGGTGGGATTGGTGGTGTTGGCAGTGGTGTTTTGGGCCGTCCAGCCTCATCTGCAGGTTGAGTCGCAGTCAAATGCGCCGCTGCAGTGGGTCTCCTCGCAGCCAGCTCCTGAGCAGCAGGACGTTTTTGGGGACGGGAGCCTACGGCTGCAATTCAATCGGCCACTGGATCCCAGTCTACAACGGCTGGTGGTTCAGTTGGAGCCGCCGGCAGCGGTCGTTTTCGACGTGCAGGGAGACGAGTTGTTGCTTAAGTCTCGAGATCCCTTGCGCTTCAGCACCGACTACACCCTTACGCTTGCCCCCCAGGAGGGGCTGCCGCTGGAGCAGGCCATCCAACTGCGCTTTCGCACCGAGCTGCAGTTTACTGACGAGCGGGACATCAAACCGCTGCTGGAGGCCAGTTGTGTTGGCTGTCACCAGCCGGCGGGGCGACAGCGCACCCAGTTGCTGGATAGCTACGAGGCGGTTCTGGCCTACGTCAAGCCAGGGGATCCCAACAGCGAGTTGATCGCTCCCCGCTGGACCCGCCGCCACGCCACCCTTCTCAACGCCAACAATCCCAACCGCTCTCAGGCCCGCGGCGGATCCCCCGAGATCGCCTACATCCAAGCCCGTGGGCTGCCCCTCTCCCGTCTGGGCTTTTGGACGCCGGAGGAGGTGGAGATTGTCCGCACCTGGATTGTGCAGGATGGCGCCCCCCGCACCAGCGCCCGTGCCTAGAACTAGTCTCACCGCTATGACCGCTCCCCAACCTTTGGCCACGGTGATTCAGGGATCCCTGAGTCGGGGCTTGGAAGCTCGCCTCAACCCTGGCGTTTCGGTAGAAGACCTGCGGGTGGGCAAGTTTGTGGTGATTCAAGGGGAGCGCCACCGCTTCTTTGGCCTGCTCACCGACGTTACGTTAGCAACCAGCAACCCCCAGATCCTGGTCAACCCCCCCCGCCCGGAAGAGACCCTGCTGCAGGAGGTGCTGGCGGGTACCGGCACCTACGGGGTTATCGCCCTCACGCCAATGCTGATGTTGGTGCCGCGGCAGACGGAAGGGGAAAGGCTGTACCCCCTCATTGATCCCAACCGGCCAGAAGATGGCGGCCCCGCCCTTCCTGGTGCTGAGGCGATGGAGCTGCTGCCGGTGAAAACAGTGCCGGCCCACTTTTCCCAGGTGTACGAAGCGCGGGAGCTGGACTTTCGCACCGTCTTTGGCTGGGAAGAGGATCCAACTCGGCGCAACTTTGCCATCGGTCAGCCTCTGGACATGGCGGTGCCCATTTGTCTGGATTTGGATCGCTGGGTGGAGCGCAGCAACGGCATTTTCGGCAAGTCCGGCACCGGCAAATCCTTCCTGGCCCGCCTGCTCCTGGCGGGCATCATCCGCAAACGGGCGGCGGTGAACCTAATTTTTGATATGCACTCTGAGTATGGCTGGGAGGCGGCCAGCGAGGATAGGCAGGCCACTACCGTCAAGGGGCTGCGGCAGCTCTTCCCCGGCCAGGTGCAAATTTATACCTTGGATCCTGATTCCACCCAGCGGCGAGGGGTGCGGGATGCCCGTGAACTCTTCATTGCCTACAACCAGATCGAGGTGGAAGATCTGGCCCTGTTGGCGGAGGAGCTCAACCTCTCCGAGGCCAGCCTAGAAAACGCCATTATCCTGCGCAACGAGTTTGGCCGCGACTGGATTAACCGGCTCTTGAGCCTCTCCAACGCCGAGATCCAAGAGTTTTGCGAACAGAGGATGGGCAACAAGGCCTCCATCCTAGCCCTGCAGCGCAAGCTGACCCGCCTCGACGACCTCAGGTACATCCGCAACAGTCTGCCCCGCAACTACATCGGCGAGATCCTGGAGGCCCTTAGCCGCGGCATTCACGTGGTGATCGAGTTTGGAGCCCAGTCCAACCTGCTTTCCTACATGCTGGCAGCCAACGTGATCACCCGCCGCATCCACCAGGCCTATGTGCAGCAGACAGAGCGGTACCTGCAGTCCAAAAATCCCCTCGACCGGCCCCGGCAACTGTGCATCACCATCGAGGAAGCGCACCGCTTCCTGGATCCGCGGGCAGCCAAGCAGACCATTTTCGGCACTATTGCCCGCGAGATGCGCAAGTACTTTGTGACACTGCTGGTGGTGGATCAGCGCCCTTCCAGTATCGACAGCGAGGTGATGTCGCAGTTGGGCACCCGCATCACGGCCCTCCTCAACGACGAGCAGGATATCGAAGCTGTCTTTACAGGGGTAGCGGGCAGCCAGAACTTGAAAACGGTGCTGGCCAAGTTGGATTCGAAACAGCAGGCCCTGATCCTCGGCCACGCCGTGCCCATGCCGGTGGTGGTGCAAACTCGCCCCTATGACGAAAAGTTCTACGCCCAGATCGCCGATCCCGACTGGTCAGCGGCTGCCGATGCGGAGGTGCTTTGGGCAGCTCAAAAGGCCAAGGAGGAACTGGGGCTGTAGGGAGAGCTTCCCCAGAGGCCAGTCATCAGGCGCAGCAAAAAGCGCCGCAGCGGTGGGAAGAGGATCATTCCTTGCAAGACCAAGCGCCGCAAGACCACTAGGGGCCAGTAGGAGTTGGAGAAGGTGCGGGTCAGTAGATCCGTAAAGAGCAGCACCAGCCAGTTTTCCCAGCGGCGCCGGCGGCCGTAGCGGCACAGGACTTTGACATCTCCCAAATCCTCGTGCCGTCTGTAAGCCTCCAGCAGCACCTGGGCCAAGGCGGCGGCATCGCGGATGCCGAGGTTCAGCCCTTGGCCCGCCACTGGATGGCAGTGGTGAGCTGCATCCCCCACCAATGCCAGGCGGTGCTGATAGTAGCGGCGGCTCTGCCGCAGGCGAGCCGGGAAGAGCTGGGGGGAGTTCAACAAAGTAAGGCCGCCGCCCTGAGGGCCATAGTAGCGCTGCATCTCGGCCAAGAAGTCGGCCTGGGGGAGCGCCAGGGTAGCCTTGGCCTGCTCATGGGGCAGGATCCAGACCACTTGGCAGCGATTGCCGGGCAGGGGCAGGATGGCGAAGGGGCCAGCAGGCCAGAAGCGTTCGTAGGCAATGTTTTGGTGATCTTGGGCAGGGGCCACCAGGGCGGTGATACACGACTGCCAGTAGTCCCAGCCGTCGCTAGGGATCCCTGCCCCCTGGCGCACCTGGGAGCGCAGGCCGTCGGCAGCCACCACCAGAGCGGCGGCCAGCCGGCGCCAGCCTTGGGTTGTTTCCAGCTCCACCTCAGCCGCGGCCTTTCCATAGATGACCCTCTCCACCCTGGCTTCGTAGTAGCAGGTGATCTGGGGATCGGCGGCTACCCGCTCCTGGAGCACCTGCTGCAGCCAGCCATGTTCGCCGCAGTAGAAAACTGCCGTTTCCCCCACATCCTCCGGCCTAAACGTCACCCGCTGGGGAGCGTTGGCGTCGGTCAGAATCACCTGGGCAAAGGGTGTGATGTGGGGAGCCAGCGCCTCCCACACCCCGATGGCCCGAAAGATGCGGATCGAGAGCGGCGAAAGGGCATAGGCCAAGGGGCGCTGCCTAACTGCCTCAGCCGACTGGGCCTCAATGAGGGCCAAGCGCAAGCCGGATCCCTGCAGGGCACAAGCTAGGGTTAAGCCCGCAATGCCGCCGCCAACGATGATCACGTCGTAGAGGGCGTCTAGGGTCTCCGGAGGGGGAGCAAGGAGCGTCATTGTCTCTCATTGGGTGCTGTGGCCAACTACTTCTGGGGAGGCGGAGTTTGCCGGCGTGGCGGCCCGCACTGCCCGGAACATGCCAAAGCGGCAGAGGCCGGTGCCGAAGGCCAGGCGCATGAGCAAGAAGGTGGGCACCTCCCGCAGCGACTTAATCAAGCCTACCAAGCCAAACTTCAGCAACCCTTCGGGACGGACAACCCCCTGCCAGATGGAATCCAGCCAAGAAGGAAGGGTCTCTTGCGTCCAGTCGGCGGTTTCCACCTGCCCTTCCACCAGCCCGGTGGCTTGCAACTGTTCAGCAAACCCCTCGATGCTGGAAAAAGCGGGGTGCGACCACTGATCCAACAACTGCCGCATCACCAGCCGCTCCCAGAAGTTGAGGGGCTTTTGACGGTCGTCCCGCTGGTTCCAGTCCGCCACTACCAAGATGCCTCCCGGCTTGAGCACCCGCAGCATCTCGCTGGCGTAGCGGGCCTTGTCCGGCATGTGGGGCCCCGCTTCGATGGACCAGACCACATCAAAGCTGGCGTCGGGAAAGGGCAGATTGAGGGCATCCGCTACCTGAAACCGGACGGGGAGATCGGGGGGGGTGAGCTCTTGGGCCCGCTGCACCTGCTGCGGGCTGATGGTGATGCCGGTTACGACAAAGCCGTAGTCGCGGGCCAAGAGGCGACAACTACCGCCGATGCCGCAACCTACATCCAGCACCGTCGTCCCCGGTGGCAGCCGATCCAGCCCGCCCCAGCGCACCATCTCGTGGACAAAGTCGTACTTGGCTTGGATGAAGTTCTTCCGCCGCGGCGGGGATCCGTAGTGGCCGAGGTGAATGTGCTCGCCCCAGTAGAACTCCAGGATCCCATCGCGGGTCCACTCGTCGTAGGCGCGGGCTACCGATTCAGGAGATCGGTACTTGCGGGCGGTTAGCAGGTAGGCTGCCAGGCCCACGACCAGCAGCAGGACTAGGCCCCAAAAAACCCAAAGTGTCGGATTCATCAGAATGATGTCAATATGGCTGGAGACGACGACGATTATCGTTCCTTCGGTGGCAAGGGGGCAAGCAAGGGATCCCTCCCTGGGTCTGTCGATCCAGCGGAGTGACGAGACAATTCCATCTTGCCCTATTGGCCAGCCGCCAGGCGGGCTGGGGCTGTCGTAGCCCCAAATGGTCGGTTGCCGGCGGAGGGAGCGTTGGCCTGAGGGATCTCGCCGGGGGCTAGGTGGCCTGGAGCTCCTCCCTTAGGCGCTGAGTGGCTGCCACCATGTTCCTCAGGGCAGGGATCACCTCCTCCCAGCGGCGGGTTTTTAGGCCGCAGTCGGGGTTGACCCAGGTTTGTTCTAGCGGCAAGTGAGCCACTCCCAGGCGCAGTTGCTGGAGAATCTGCTCGGTGTCGGGCACCGCCGGGCTGTGGACGTCGTAAACGCCGTTGCCCACCTGGTGGCGATAGCCCGCTTGGGCGATCTGCAGCAAGGTTTTGTTGCTGCTGCGGCTGTTTTCGATCGAGAGAACGTCGGCGTCCAGCCGCTCGATGTGCTCGATGATGTCCCCGAACTCCGAGTAGCACATGTGAGTGTGGATCTGGGTTTCGGGCTTGGCGCCAGCGGTAGCCAGTCGGAAGGCCTCCACCGCCCAGCTTAAGTACTCCGGCCAGCGCTCTTTTTTCAAGGGTAGACCCTCCCGCAGCGCTGGCTCGTCCACCTGTACCATTACGGCTCCGGCAGCTTCTAAGTCGGCCACCTCTGCCCGCAGGGCCAAGGCAATTTGCAAGGCTTGCTCGCGGCGGGAAAGGTCAACGCGGGGGAAGGACCAGTTGAGCATGGTTACCGGCCCGGTGAGCATCCCCTTAACCGGCTTTTGGGTTAGAGATTGGGCCACCTTAAACTCCCGCACCGTCATGGGGCAAGGGCGAGACACATCGCCGTAGAGAATGGGGGGACGCACGCAGCGGCTGCCATAGCTCTGCACCCAGCCGTGCTCGGTAAAGGCAAAGCCCTGCAGTTGCTGGGCAAAGTATTCCACCATGTCGGTGCGCTCGAACTCGCCATGCACCAGCACATCCAGGCCAATTTCTTCTTGAATGCGGATGCACCTGGCAATTTCGGCGTCGATAGCGGCCTCGTATTCGGCCTGGGAGATCTCGCCCTTTTTGTACTTGACCCGCCACTGCCGGACTTCGGGGGTTTGGGGAAAAGAACCGATGGTGGTAGTGGGCAGCGGTGGCAGCTTGACCTGCCGGCCTATACGCTGCTCGTAGGGAAGGGAGCGCTGGAAGTCCTGCGCCGTCAGGTTGGCCAAGGCCTGGCGCACCGCAAGGTTGGGGGGATTGAAGTCCTGGAAGGCCTGCCACTGCTGTTCCAGCTTGTTCTGCTGGGCAGCGGTGTCTTCGCCGTTGAGGGTGCGAGCGAGCAGAACCACTTCGGCCAGCTTCTGCTCGGCAAAGCTGAGAACATTGCGCAAAGGCTCTGGCAGGTGGGTTTCCAGAGCAGCGTCGTGGGGCACAAACTGGAGCGAGCAAGAAGGCTGCACCCGCAGGTTGGGGGCTAGGGCTTGCAGCTCTTGCAGAGTGGCCAGAACGGCCTTGGGCTGGATCTGCCAGACATTGCGCCCGTCCACTACCCCCGCCCCTAGGATCTTATCGGCGGGGAAGCCGTGGGCTCTGACCAGTTCCAGGTTGTGGCCGCGGGTGAAGTCGAGGCTGAGGCCGGCTAGCGGCAGCTCCACCACCCAGGGGTAAGTCTCCCCCAAGTCGTCAAAGTAGGTAACCAAGTGGACAGGGATCCCCAACCGAGCCAGCCGGCGGTAGGTCTGCTCCACCGCTTCCCGGAGACTGTCGCCTTCGCTCGTCACCAAGATGGGCTCATGGACTTGCACTTCCCGGATTCCCAGTCGCTGCAGCTCCTGCAGCAGCTCCTCGTAGAGAGGAAGCAGCTTCTCCAGATCTCCCCGCAACTCGCCAGAGCGCTGGCTTAGAGCAAGAAGGGTAACCGGACTGAGGAGGACGGGGCTGGTGCGGTTTCCTAGGATCCCTTGCGCCCGCCGCACTGTGGCCAGGAAGTCATCGAAATGGGCCTGAGGGATCGCGTCGGCCTCAATTTCCGGCACCAGGTAGTGGTAGTTGGTGTCGAACCACTTGGTCATTTCCAAGGCGGGCAGGCCCTCCCGTCCCCGCGCCATGGCAAAGTAGCGCTCCAGGCCTGATAAGCTCTGAAACCGGGAGGGAATCAGCCCCAGCCAGGTGGCCCAGTCCAAAACATGGTCGTAGAGGGTTTGATCTCCTACTGCAATGTGGTCGATGCCAGCCTGAAGCTGTACCCCCCAGACCTGTGCCTCTAGCTCCTGGAGCGTTGCTGACAAGGCCTCCGCCTCCAGGGTGCCGCTCCAAAAGGCTTCCAGCGCTTTCTTCAGCTCGCGGCGCTTGCCCATGCGGGCATAGCCGAGGGTTTGGGTTTCGATGGCCATAAGGTACTGTCTCCTGAACTGAATTCGGTAATTGAGGTTGCCGCCAGTTGGCTTTGTACAGCCGGTTGTCATCCAACCTAGGCAGCAAGAAATGGCCGCCGACATGCCTATCGGTGGGATCCCGGCAGAAGGTTTTCTCTAGGCCAGGAAACCTGCTGTAGCTGTCAAGGCGTTCCTCAACCTATCGGCTGGCCCACTCGGCACAGGAGGGTGCTTAGAGGACTCTTTTGCGCAACCAAAGCAAGAAAACGTCCTCCAAGAGTTAGCTGCCCCTGAGCCAACTGCTTAGCTCTCTTGTCTGCGCTTTTGACTTAGTGCCTACGCTCCAAGAGCGTCGAAAATCCGTAAGCAGGCCGATGAAAAAACTTCGGGACGGGAACGGGCCAACGTCAAAATGGGAAGCATATCTGTACCTCGCAGATATGGTGAACTAGGGAAAAACCGCCGGCGGGCATTCTGACTTGCTCAGTTTTGGAGGGGCTGGCTTGCGTCGTCAAGGGCTTTTGCAACAACAACTAGGGATCCCCGATCCAAAACCGGCTCACAGCTGCGGGACAGCGGCAGATTCTCACTGCACTTTCCCCGTTGCCTCTGACGGCTGATCCCCGTCAGAACCGGCAGTAGACTACATCCTACCACCAGCTTGGAGGAGCTAGTAGCTACTCACTTAGACGGGACTGGGCGGATTTGAACCGCCGACCTAGCGCTTAGGAGGCGCTTGCTCTATCCATCTGAGCTACAGCCCCAGGCAAAGAGAGAATGGAGCAAGGGAAACTGGGCAACACCTACCGATCTTAGACCCCCCAACTTAGATTACCAGAAAGAGCCGTCTAGACCTTTGCCTGGAAGCCAGCCGCAGCCGTGGAGGGGATGTCAAGTCAAAGCCCTTTTGCGCTGTCGCGACAGCGCTGAGTCGGAAGTGAGGTGCCGGATTGGCGGCCAGTCTTCCAAGGTATTTTGATAAAGTATTCTGAATATTCTGGCTGGGAAATTAGCGTTGTCTCGGGGGCGCTTTGTCTGACAGTCTGCTGATCCGCAATGCGGAGCTATTGGTGCCGGAAGGGGATCCCTGGCTGGGAGATGTGCTGGTGCGGGAGGGGCGCATTGCCCAAATCGGCCAGAGTCTCTCGGCAGAAGGGGTGGCTAGGGTTATCGACGCGGAGGGCCATACCCTCATGCCGGGGGTGATCGACCCCCAGGTTCACTTTCGCGAGCCGGGCCGGGAGCACAAAGAAGACCTACAGACGGGATCCTGGGCCTGCGCTCGCGGTGGGGTAACCAGCTTTCTCGAGATGCCCAATACGGATCCGCTGACGATCGACCAGGCAACGCTGGATGACAAGTTGGCCCGGGCCGCCAGCAAGTGCGTGGTCAACTACGGCTTTTTCATCGGGGCCACCGCCGATAACCTCAAAGAGCTGCAAACAGTGCAAGGGGCTTGCGGCATCAAGATCTTCATGGGATCCATGCATGGCCCCTTGCTGGTGGATGACCAAGCGGCATTAGAGCGGATCTTTGCCGAGACGGATCCCAATTTTGTTATCGCCGTCCACGCTGAAGATCACTCGCGGATTCAAGCCCGGCGGGCCCTCTTTGCCGGACGTACAGATGTGGCGGTTCACTCCCTGATTCAGGATGAAGAAGCCGCGCTGATTGCCTCGCAACGGGCTTTGGACTTGGCCACCCGCTACCGCCACCGCCTGCACATTTTGCACCTCTCCACCGGCCTGGAGGTGGAGCTGCTGCGCCAGCACAAACCCGCCTGGGTTAGCGCCGAGGTCACCCCTCAGCACCTGCTGCTCAGCACCGCCGACTACGCCCGCCTGGGATCCCTCGTCCAGATGAACCCGCCGCTGCGGGATCCGGCTAACCTGAACCAGCTCTGGCAGGGGCTACACGACGGCATCCTTGATTGCATCGCCACCGACCATGCCCCCCACACCCTGGCCGAAAAGGCCCAGCCCTACCCCCACTCCCCCTCTGGCATGCCCGGTGTGGAGACGGCCTTGCCCCTGATGCTGACCGCAGCCCAGCAGGGCCGCTGTACCCTGCGCCAGGTGGTGCAGTGGATGTGCGAGGCGCCGGCCCGCCTCTACGGGATCCCCAACAAGGGGCGGCTGCAGGTGGGCTACGATGCCGATCTGGTATTGGTGGATCGCCACACGCCTCAGCCGGTGCGCCGGGAAGAGCTGCTCACCAAATGCGGCTGGAGCCCGTTTGAGGGCTGGGAGCTGGTGGGCTGGCCGCTGCTCACAATTGTGGGCGGGCAGATCGCCTTTCAAAACGGTCAGGTGGATCCCTCGGTGCGCGGCCAGGCACTAACCTTTCGGCGCTAGGGGGATCCCCTTCGAGGTTGCACCTTTCAAACCTTTCAAGATGGCGGTTGAACACTGAGCTGCTTCGGCTTCTCCCTGCCTAGGCAAGAGGAGCAGAGCTCCAGATCCCATCTCAGTTTATAGTCTTATAGTCATGCAATGAAGCGGTTCGTTACGTCGTTATTGCTACGCAACGCTGTCGCGAACGCGCCGCTCTAACTCCCCTCTCCCTCTGGGAGAGGGGCCGGGGGTGAGGGCTGGGAGAGGGGCTGGGGGCGAGGATAGTGGCGAGGAATGCTTGGGGAGTGTCTTACGCCCTTTCAGTAAGCTGTGCTACTTTGAAAGCGATAATCGATGATAATCAAGTTGGAAAACACCTAAGGAGCGGCCATGAAAGTTGCCTACGTCTTCATCACTCCTCGCGGCGGCACCTACAAGCTGGGCCAGATGATCCTGCCGCAGCTAGAAGCGGGGGTACACGGCGCGGAAGTGGTGGGCATGTTCTTTTTTGACGACAACTGCTTTGTCTTGCGGCAGGGGGATCCCATTGGCGAGCGCCTGGCCAAGATTGCCGAAGCGCAAAAGATTTTGCTGATGATGTGTGACCTGTGCGCCCTGGAGCGCAACCTGGCGGAAGGGGAACCCAAGTGGTGCGACTCAAAGGGCCAGGGGCGCAAGGAGCCGGGCTATTGTGTTCCCAAGAATGTGGTCAAAGGCGTGCAGGTGGGCTGCTTTCCCGACCTCTACGCGGCCTTAAAAGACAACCCACCTGACCAGGTAATTAGCCTCTAACCGACTTAGCTGACGGCTACGGCAGCAGGCGGCTCTTGGCTGGGCTGAGAGCCAATCTTGCGGAAGACCAGCCGCTCATTGGCCACATCCACCAGGATGCGGTCGCCGGGCAGGAACTCGTTTTCCAGCAGCTTGGTGGCGAGGGGGTTTTCGATCTCCCGCTGGATGACCCGCTTGAGGGGTCGGGCCCCAAACACGGGATCGTAGCCCAGCTCGGCCAGGTAGTCCTTGGCCTCTTCGGTGAGGACAATCTCAATCTGCTGATCCGCCAGCAACTGCTCCACCCGCCGCATCTGCAGGCTGACGATCTGGCGAATCTGCGCTTTGGTGAGGGCGTGGAAGATGATGAGTTCATCCACGCGGTTGAGGAACTCCGGCCGGAAGTGGTGCCGCAGCATAGCCAGCACCTGAGTTTTCATCTCCTCGTAGCGGCTTTCATCGCCCCCGATTTCCAGAATCAGCTCGCTGCCGATGTTGCTGGTCATGATGATGATGGTGTTCTTGAAGTCCACCGTCCGCCCCTGGGAGTCGGTGATGCGGCCATCGTCCAGCACCTGCAGCAGGATGTTGAAGACATCGGGGTGAGCTTTCTCCACCTCGTCAAAGAGCACCACCGAGTAGGGACGGCGCCGCACCGCTTCCGAGAGCTGCCCCCCTTCTTCGTAGCCCACATAGCCCGGCGGAGCCCCAATCAAGCGGGAGACAGAGTGCTTCTCCATGTACTCGGACATGTCGATGCGCACCATCGCCTCGGAGGTATCGAAGAGGAACTCCGCCAAGGCGCGAGCCAGCTCGGTCTTCCCGACGCCGGTGGGCCCCATGAACAGGAACGAGCCAATGGGCCGATTGGGATCCTTGAGGCCGGCCCGGGCCCGCCGAATGGCAGCGGCTACGGCGGCTACCGCTTCGTCCTGGCCCACCACCCGCTGGTGCAAGTGGGCTTCCAGGCGCAGCAGCTTTTGCTTTTCCGACTCCATCAAGCTGGTGACCGGGATCCCGGTCCAGCGGGAGACGATCTCGGCAATGTCTTCGGGCGTCACCTGCTCCCGCAGCAAGGGCTCACCGTTGGCCTGCAGCTTGGCCAGGTGGGCCTCCTGCTCTTGGATCTGCCGCTCCAGCTCCATCAGCTTGCCGTACTTGAGCTCGGCAGCGCGGTTGAGGTCATATTTTTGTTCTGCCTGTTCAATCTGCAGCTTGACGGCATCCCGCTCAGCTTTGAGGCTTTGCAGCCGCTCGATGGCGTCTTTTTCCATCTGCCAACGGGCACTCAGCTCCCGCTGCCGCTCCATCAGGTTGGCCAGCTCCTGCTCAATTTTGCCCAGGCGCTCCTTGGAGGCGGGGTCGTCTTCCTTCTTAAGGGAGAGCTCCTCCATCTGCAGTTGCATGATGCGCCGGTCGATTTCATCCAATTCGACGGGTTTGGAGGTGATCTCCATCTTGAGCTTGGCTGCCGCTTCGTCCACCAGGTCGATGGCCTTGTCGGGCAGGAAGCGCTCGGAGATGTAGCGGTTGGAGAGAACGGCTGCCGCCACCAAGGCCGAGTCGCTGATCTTGACCCCGTGGTGCAGCTCGTAGCGCTCTTTGAGGCCGCGCAGGATGGAGATGGTGTCTTCTACGGAGGGCTGATCCACATACACCGGCTGGAAGCGGCGCTCCAGGGCGGCGTCTTTTTCGATGTGTTTGCGGTACTCATCCAGGGTGGTGGCGCCAATGCAGCGCAATTCACCCCGGGCCAGCATCGGCTTGAGCAGGTTGCCGGCATCCATCGCCCCCTCGGCAGCCCCCGCCCCGACCACGGTGTGCAGCTCGTCGATGAAGAGGATGATCTGCCCTTCCGATTCGGTAACCTCCTTGAGCACAGCTTTGAGGCGGTCTTCAAACTCACCGCGGTACTTGGCGCCAGCAATCAAGGAGCCCATGTCCAGGGCGATCACCCGCCGGTTTTTCAACGACTCCGGCACATCTCCCCGGTTGATGCGTTGAGCGAGACCTTCGACAATGGCGGTTTTCCCCACGCCGGGTTCGCCGATGAGCACCGGGTTGTTTTTGGTGCGGCGGGAGAGCACCTGAACGACGCGGCGGATCTCGTCGTCCCGCCCGATCACTGGATCCAGCTTCCCTTCGCGGGCGGCCTTGGTCAAGTCGCGGCCATAGCGCTCCAGGGCCTCGTAGCGGGACTCAGGGTTTTTGTCGGTAACCCGCTGTTTGCCCCGCACTTGTTGGATAACGGGTTTGAGGCGCTCGACGGTCAAACCTAGGGGTGCTAGAACCCGCTTGCCCACCCGCTCATCGTCCAGGGATCCCAAAAGCAAGTGCTCTACCGAAATGAAGTCGTCTTCGTATTCTTTGCGAAACTCTTCAGCCCGATCCAGCGTGGTCTCCAGGCCGCGGCCCAGGTAGAGCTGATCCACCCGCGCCAGCTTGGGCTGCTGGTTGATAAAGCTCTCCACTCTATCCCGCACCAGCCTTGGATCGATGCCGGCCCGCTGCAAAATGGTCTGGGTAAGCCCTCCCTCCTGATCCAGAAGGGAGATCAGCAGGTGCTCGGTTTCCAACTGTTGCTGCTGGTGCCGCCGAGCTACATCTTGGGATTGGACAATGGCGCTCCAGGCTTTCTCGGTAAATTGGTTGGGATTGGTGGGCTGCATAGAAGTTCGGCAGGTTTTTTACTACAGTGTATAGGAAGACAGCAGGGGAAGCGGACATCTCAGCCCCCGCTTGGGAAAAGGGATCCCGATAATTCAGGTATCGCCCATTTTGGCCGCGCCAGAGTTCGCAACAACCGCCCCCTTTGCCCTCGATCGATGGAGGGATCCCCGCCTTATTCCTCCTCCTCATAGGGCCGCCCTTCGCCTACCACTGTCAGGTCAATTTGCTGACGGTAGTAATCCACGTTCTTTATCTGCACCTCCACCCGATCCCCCAGGCGGAACTGGCGCCGGGTTTTTCGCCCCACCAGGGCTTGTTTGCGGTACTCGTACCAATCGTTTTTCAGGGTGCTCACCCGCACCAAACCTTCCGCCAAGATGGGATCCACCTGCACAAAAAAGCCGTAGTTCTGGACGCTGACAATCAGGCCGGGGAAGGTCTCCCCCAGGTGTTTCTGCATGAACTCGCACCGCTTCAAGCCCATCAGCTCCCGCTCTGCCTGTTGATGGAGCTGATATCCCGCCTGGATTTTGGGCAGTTGCGCTTGGAGAAAGGCCTGCCACTCCTCATGCACTTTTGGCGGCAGCACCTGCCAATCAATTTGGTCGTAGCCGCCGGGGCCATGCAGATCCACCACGGTTTTGGAGCGCGGGCTGCGGCGATCCCGTCCTTTGCTCAAGGCCAGGTGCAGAGCACGCAAATTCAGCAAGTCGGCATAGCGGCGCAAAGGGGCAGTAAAAGAGGCGTAGGGCTCTTTGAGGCCAAGGCCAAAATGTCCGAGGGGCTCCTGTAAAGGCTGCAGGCAATACTCGACGGGGGGCAGAGTAGCCAACAACTGGGCCACCAAGGCTGGGCTAGTCCCTGCGGCCAACACATCGGGGGCGGTGATGCGGGCACAGATCCGCTGCCAATCGGCCAGCGTTACGGTCTCCGGCTCCTGCAAGTTCAGATCCAGCTTCATGGCGTTGGCCAGGCGCAGGAAGTTCTGCAGGGCCTCGGCAGTGGGGGCGGACTGCACGCGGGCCAAAGAAGGGATCCCCAATTGGCGCAGGTGGTGGCCCAGGGTTTGGTTGGCCAGCAGCAGCACCTCGGTCATGAGGGCGTGGGCGCCGAGGCGATCGCTGATCAAAAGGGGGCCGTAGCCGCTCTCGTCAGCGGAGTGGGGGGTGAGCAAATCCAACAGAGGCAGGTCAAAGCCGCCCGCTTGGTGACGTTTGACCCGCAGGATTTGGCTGAGGCGGAGCAGGTTTTGCAGCAGGGCCATCAATTCTGGCACCTCCTCCTCAGGGCCCAGATCTGCAGCGGTGGCCAAAAGGGCCTGCACCTGGCCATAGGAGAGGTGAGCCCGCGACTGCACCAGGCTGGGATGGATCTCGAAGCTTTGTACCACCCCGTCTGAGTCGATGGTTAACAGCAACGAATAGGCCAAGCGCTCCTGCTGCGGCAACAGAGCCAGGCGGCTGTGCACTTCCGGCGGAAAAAGGGGCAGCACCACGCTATCCAGGTAAACCGTGGCGGTGCGCCGCTGCGCCTCCTGCTCCAGCGGGTGATCCGGATCCAGCCAGTGGGCTACGTCGGCAATGTGCACCCCCAGTAGCCAGTGGCCCTCTTCTTGCCGCTGCAGGGAGACAGCCACGTTGGGCTCGAGGCCGTGGGGGTGCTGCAAGTCCAGCGGCTCCAGTGTGATGCAAAACCAATCCCGCAGATCGCGACGGCCCTTTTGGTCGGAGCGGCTCAGCTTTTTGGGCAGGGCGGCTGCAGCTTCTAGCACCGCCGGGGGAAACTCCTGGGGCAGGTCGTACTTGCAACAGACCAGATCTGCATCGATGGACGCCTCCGGGCCATTGCCCAAGATCTTGCGAATCGTGCCCACGGGGGGCAGGTTGCCCAGCGGGTAGCGCTCCACTTCCACATAGGCCACCCGACCTTCCGCCAGCTCGGCAGGGGAGCCCTCCGTCAAGGCCAGCTCGAACAGCAGCCGGTCGTCCAGAGGCACCACCCGGAAACCTTCTTCCGTCTGTTTGAGGCGGCCCACCAGCGTGGGATTGGCCCGTTCCACAACAGCCACCACCTCTCCCTCTGGGCTGCGGCGGCGATTGCCTTCTTTGGTAATCCGGGCTATCACTTGGTCGCCGTTCCAAGCGCCGCTGAGGTTGCTGCCGTGGATGTACACATCCTCTGCCCCCGGTTCATCCCGAACGGCAAAGCAAAAACCCTTGCTGGAACAGCGCAAACGCCCCACCACCAAGGATTCATCCGGCTTACGCCGATAGCGAGGCGGATCCCCTGTGCATTCGAGAAATCCTGCCCGCACCAGACCATCGAGGGCAATCTCAAGCATTTCCTGCGCTTCTGGGTCTGAGGCTGGCAGGAGGGCAAGCAGCACGTCTTTATCGATCCATTGCTCGGCAGGTTGAGAGAAAAAGTGATGAAAAATCCGAGAGAAATCCATTGCGGGTATCGGCAAAAAGGGAAAGAAGCAGGGGGAATGGGAGCCGAGATCGAGGGGCAGGCGCAGCCACTTGGGTTAGTCGCGGTGGCCGGTGACGATAAAGGCTACCCGCTGACCGATATTGGTGCAGTGGTCGGCCAAACGCTCCAGGTAGCGGATCGCCAGCAACATCAACAGGATAGGCTCGATCGATCCCCTGATGTCAGACTGCTGCGCCAACGTATTGTAGAGGTTGGTGTAGTCTTCATCAACGGCGTCGTCTTCCCGCTTCAGTTGTCGGCCCAGCTCGGCATCCAATTCCGTCAGGGCCGCCAGGCTATGGCTGAGCATTTTCTGGCAGCGCTGCATCATCACGCGAATGTGCCTCAGCTCCGGCGGCGGCGGGTAGAAAGCCAAACGCAAGGCCACTTCGGCCAAGTCTTTGGCGTAGTCGCCAATCCGCTCCAGATCCCGCACCAGTTGCATCAGGGCGCTGATCCAGCGCAGATCTTGTGCCACCGGCGAGCGCAAGGCGATCAAGCTAATACAATCTTTCTCGATTTGACGATAAAAACGGTCGATCTGCTTGTCTTGGGTGATGGCCTGTTCGGCAGCGGCCAAGTTCTGCTCAAACAGAGCCTGCTGAGCCAAGACCAGCGATTTTTCCGCCAGCGCCCCCATGCGCAGCACGTCCTGCTGAATCCGCTTGATCTGAAGTTGCAGCTCAGCTTGCCCCATGGCTTTTTCCCCATGGATGTAGGTGGGAGGGAGTGGCTGCCCCCATTAGCGGCTCGCAAAGACAGTCAATTGCACCGGTAGATCTCAATCATGGCAAACTTCTCTTCAAAAAGAGAAAAAAACAGGATGGGGATCGAGGGAGCGGCCAATTTGGGAGAGGATCATAAGGAGGGGGTGCGGGCAGGTGGGATGTTGTGAGGTTGTCTCCGTCTGGAGGCGTAGGGCTGTGCTGTTGTTCTCGACTGAGAAACTCCGATGACTCGTCCCCCCATTGTCGTGCTGGATGATGATCCCACCGGATCCCAGACCGTGCACAGTTGCCTGCTGCTGACCCGCTGGGATGTGGAAACAGTCAAGCTGGGCCTGCAGGATGGCTCGCCAATTCGCTTCATTCTCACCAACACGCGCTCTCTGCCGCCGGCCAAGGCTGCCGAGGTGACGCGGTCGGTCTGCCGGGCCCTCAAGCAGGACATGGGTGAGCTGGGGTGGGAGCGGGCCCTCTTTGTCAGCCGCTCCGACTCGACGCTGCGCGGGCACTACCCCTTGGAAACCGATGTCATGGCGGCGGAGCTGGGGCCTTTTGATGCCCATTTTCTGGTGCCGGCTTTTTTTGAGGGAGGGCGCATCACCCGCGACAGCGTCCACTACCTGCGGGTGGAGGGCCGCTGGGTGCCCGTGCATGAAACGGAGTTTGCCCGCGATGCGGTGTTCGGCTACCACCACAGCTATTTGCCCGACTATGTGCAGGAGAAAACCCAGGGGCGAATTCGGGCTGAGCAGGTGGTGCGATTGACGCTGGAGCAGATCCGCGCCGGCTGTCTGGAGCAGCTTTTGGGTCTAGAGGGGAATGTCTGCTGTGTGGTGGATGGAGAAACCCAAGCGGATCTGAACCGTTTTGCCCAGGATGTTTGGGCGGCTCTGGAGCAGGGGAAGCGCTTTTTGTTTCGCAGCGCCGCCAGCCGGTTGACGGCTCTAGCCCAGTTGCCGCCGCAGCCGGTTCCGCCAGAGCAAATGGCGCAGTTTGTCCGCTCCGACAGGCC
>NZ_JANSIZ010000028.1:0-32164 GCF_047462315.1 Synechococcus sp. H60.2
AGGGCTAGGCTTTGGCATGATTTGCTCCCTAGAAATTGTGAAGCAATACATCCAGAATCAGTCAGAGGGTGCTATCCCTCCCCACCGTATAGACGGTGGGGAATTCCGCACCTTACGTTAACTTGGCCTCTGGCCCCATTTTTGCAACTTGCTCTATGGGGGACTCAGTTATGGAGTTCGCTAGGCCCCGGCGAATGTCTCCCCGCATTCTAGTTCTGGATTTTGATGGTGTGCTCTGCGACGGACGGTCGGAGTACTTTGCTTCTTCCTGTCGAGTTTGTAGTCAGGTGTGGGGTTTGGCCCCTGCCCAGTTGGAGCCATTGCGCCCTGCCTTCGACCGCCTGCGACCCCTAATCGAGATTGGCTGGGAGATGCCTCTGCTGCTGTGGGGGCTACAGCAAGGGATCGCCGAAGAGGACTTGCGCCAAGACTGGCCCGGCTGGCGGCAGCGGTTGTTGCAGCAGGCGGGGGTTTCCGAGCGGGCTTTGGCCCAAGCTCTGGATGAGGTGCGGGATCGCTGGCTGGCAGAGGATCTCCAGGGCTGGCTGGGGCTGCACCGCTTTTATCCAGGGGTAACGGCCTGGATGCGCCAGATCCAGGCTGCCGGCGAGCCGCGCCTGGCCATTCTCAGTACCAAAGAGGGGCGGTTTATTCAGCAGCTTTTGCTCCGCGAAGGGATCCAACTGCCACGCCACCGCATCCTGGGCAAGGAGGTGCCCGCCCCCAAGGCCACCACCCTCCAGCGGCTGCTAGCAGCGACCCAGGTAGCGCCTGAGGAACTCTGGTTTGTCGAGGATCGCCTGCAGACGCTGCGCCAGGTGCAGAGCGTACCGGAACTGGAGCAGGTGCTCTTGTTTTTAGCCGAATGGGGCTACAACCTGCCCGAGGAGCGGGAAGCGGCCGCTCGGGATCCCCGTCTCCATTTGCTCAGCCTAGAACAGTTTTGCCAGCCCTTTGAGCAGTGGTTGGCCCTGCCTGTTCCTTCCCCTCGCCTTGCTGTCAGCCCGGCCAGCCCGGAAGACTTCACCCCTACCCGGAAACGCCCGGAAGCCGGTTTGGCCTCGCTGGTGCTGACCTTGGTGGAGCTGCTGCGGCAGTTGATGGAAGCTCAGGTGGTACGCCAGATGGAGGCCAATCGCCTCTCTGCAGAGCAAATTGAGCGGGCCGGCAGCAGCCTGCAAGCCCTGCGCCAGCAAATTCGGCAACTCTGCGCCCTGCTGGAGATCGACCCAGCGGATCTCAACCTGGACTTGGGAGATCTGGGCACGCTTCTGCCCCGTCAGGGGGACTACTACCCCGGCCAACCCCACGGCGAGGGATCCCTGCTGGAACTCCTGGATCGGCTGATTAACACCGGGATTGTTATCGACGGCGAGATCGACCTGGGCTTGGCGGACTTGGATCTCATCCACGCCCGCCTAAAACTGGTGCTCACCTCTAGTGCCAAGCTCTAGCGGGGCTGTGATCAAGAGTGGCCTGAGCATTGAGAGTCTTGATTGAGATAATTGGGAGAAGCCATGCCTGAAGCGAGAAGAGAACCCAGAAATCGCGGTATGCTGGCTTTGAATCCCGTTAATCTCTCTTCATAGTCTTCTCCTATGGATGTCTTCGCCCCAACCGGAAACCTGCATGCCGACGCCATTTGGCCAGAGGTGGTGGTCACCCTCACGCTGTTGATTGTCTTGGTGGTGGATCTGGTGGGTGGGTCGGCGGCGCGCAAAAGTCTGCCGGCCCTCTCCCTCTTCGGCTTGATTGGGGCCTTGGTAACCTTGGTGTTGCAATGGCAGCAGCCCCAGTTGGAGAGCTTCTTGGGCAGCTTTGCCGCGGATCCAATTAGCATTCTCTTCCGCGGCCTGGTGGTGGCAACGGCAGCTCTGACGGTGATGATGGCGGAGCGCTACATCGCCCAGGCAGGGACACCCACCGGCGAGTTTTATGTGCTGCTGCTCACCGCCACCTTGGGGGGCATGTTCCTCGCCGGGGCGACGGATTTAATCATGGTGTTCGTCTCCTTGGAAACGCTGGGCATCGCCAGCTACCTGATGGCCGGCTACACCAAGCGGGATCCGCGTTCTTCCGAGGCAGCCCTGAAGTATCTCTTGACCGGTGCCAGCAGCACGGCCATCTTCCTCTACGGCATGTCGCTGCTCTACGGCCTGTCGGGGGGGCAGACCCAATTGGCGGCCATCGCGCCCTACCTGGCCAATGCCGGCCTGGTGGGGATCCTTGCCTTGGTGTTCTGCCTGGGCGGCATTGGCTTTAAGCTGGCGGCGGTGCCTTTTCACCAGTGGACTCCTGATGTTTATGAGGGATCCCCGACGCCGGTGGTGGCCTTTTTGTCGGTGGGATCCAAAGCGGCAGGTTTTGCCCTGGCCATTCGCTTTCTGGCCACTGCGTTCCCGACCATGACGGAAGAGTGGCGGGCGGTGCTCTCGGTGCTGGCCATTTTGACCATGGTGCTGGGGAACGTGGTGGCCATCGCCCAAACCCGCCTCAAGCGCCTGCTGGCCTATTCTTCTATTGGGCAGGCGGGTTTTGTCTTGATTGGGTTGGTGGCGGGCACCGAAGCGGGCTATGCCAGCTTGATTTTTTACCTGATGGTCTATTTGGCCATGAACCTGGGAGCCTTTCTCTGCGTCACCCTGTTCAGCCTCAAGACCGGCACCGACGAAATCAACGAGTACAGCGGCCTCTATCAGAAGGATCCCTTCCTCACCCTTTGCCTGAGCATTTGTCTGCTCTCTCTGGGCGGGTTGCCGCCGCTGGCGGGCTTTTTCGGCAAGCTCTATCTTTTCTGGGCCGGCTGGCAGGCAGGGGCTTACACGCTGGTGCTGGTGGGCTTGGTGACCAGCGTCATCTCCATCTACTACTACGTGCGGGTAGTGAAAACCATGGTGGTGAAAGAGCCGCAGGAGATGTCGCTTTCGGTGCAAAACTACCCTGAGACGAACTGGCAGGCCGAAGGCATGCCGGCTTTGCGGGTGGGCATGGTGCTGACGCTGGTGGCCACGATCTTTGCCGGGATCCTCTCCAATCCGCTCTTTACTCTCTCCACCCAGGCGGTGGAGCAAAGCCCGTTTTTGGGGTTCCCGACAGCCCAGGCTTTTGCTCCAGAGGCGACCAGCCCTTCTCTGACAGTTGCGGGACGAGTCCTAGACCTTTCTTGAGCACTCTGCAAGGCAGGGATCCCTCACCCCCAACCCCTCTCCCGAAGGGAGAGGGGAGTTTACTTGGACAATTGACCCGATGTTGTTGAGCCGGTTTCTGGGCTATCTCAATTCCTGGGATCCCTGACCAGCAGCCGTCCACAATCCAAGAAAATTTCAAATACCCTCTAGGCTGACATTGAGAAAGCGGGCAATCTCGGCTGCTTGGTTTTCGATCTCCGTTAGGGAAGGGGGCTGGCCAACGCCGGTGAGGGGGATGTCGCCGCGTCCTTTTACCCGCAAGTAGATAACCCGGCGGGGGTTGAAGCCTTCTCGCAGCTCGACCCGCAGACTTTGCACCTCGGCAAAGTCGTATTCCAGCCGCACCTCGCGGTTTTTGCCCGGAAAGCCCTGCCGCACCAGCGTTATCTTCTGGGTGCGGCGGTTGAACTCGTTGTAGCCGCCCCCCAGGTTCCAGTACAGGCTCAGCCATTGATACAGCCCCGCCAGGGATCCGAGCACACCGTAAAAGAGCATGGCAATGCCCTGGGGAATGAACACCAGGCTGGCGGGATCGGAAAAGGGAAGCAAGTTGCGGTGGAAATAGCTGGAAAGACCGGCCAGGGTAAAGCCCAGCCCACCCCCTGTCAGCGCCACCGCCCAAAAGTAGACGCTGGGCCGCCGCGAGCCAATGACGGTGTAGCGCAGCAGCTCTTCAGAGCGAATTTCGGGAATGGTTGCAGACACAGACGGGATCCCTGTCGATTTTCCAAAGTTGGCTTCTCCCATTTTATTTAATTTAATTGCAAACTAGAGCGAGACACTTCCCAAGCGCTCCGCGCCGCTCGACCCTCACCCCAAGCCCCTCTCCCAAGGGGAGAGGGGAGTTGGGGATAGTAGCGCGTTCGCGACAGCGTTGCGTAGCAATAACGACGTAGAGAGCGGCAACAGATCCTTTCCCGCCTTCTACAACAAGAGTCGCGGGGAGGTTGGCAAGGGATCCTGGCTCCCCCTTGAGCGGTTGGATCTTTGCAATGAGCGCCAGCGCTTTAGACCTCTCTGCTCCCGCAGCTTGGGATCCCTCTAATTCAGGGTTGAGGCTGGCGCGGCGTAACGATTTCCCCTGCCCCTGGAGCAACTGCTGGGATCCTGAGTGGTGGGGATGGCTCAGGGTTGCTAGCAGCGCCGGGAGAGGGTTCGCCCTCAGGGGTGGGAGCGGGGGAAGGGGTCGGGTCTGGTTCGGCAGCAGGGGGAGAAGGCTCAAGATCGAGGGGCTTGGCTGCGGGAGTTGCGGTTGGCAAGGCAGCTTCTTGAGCCGTCCGCTCCCCAAAGGCCGACAGGGCAATTGCCGCTTCCCCGCGGCTGACCGGCTCAAAGGGGTTAAAGGTGCGGATGGGGCCGAAGGTGCGCAACACGGTGGAAGCATTCTCCAGGCCGCGATCCGCCACCAGGGGGGCAACCGCCTCCTCAGGGATCTGCGCCGCATCGGTAAAGCCCCAACGCTCCTCCAGCTCTAATCGGGATCCCTTGATCTGCCCAGGCGGCAAATCCAAAGGCACCTTCATGCGGATTAGCTCGGCTCGCGACAGCAGGCTGTTGGGACGAAACTCGCGGTTGGCGTCTCCGCTAACGATGCCGGCAGCTCCCAGGGCCTGGATGTAGCGAAAGTTGGGATCCTCCTCCGGCACATCCAAAAAGAGGGGGCGCTCGCTGGCCGATCCCAGCCGGATTTGGCGGCTGGGCTCGTCGGCGTAAATGGCGTTGTTGGCCAGCACCAGCCAGCGGGCAAATTCGCCGCGGCGAACACTGCGCTGGGGCTGAAACTCACTGCCAACAACATCGGCAAAGACCCCCAGCCGATCCAAATCAGAGACAGCACGGGCCACCAGGGATCCGGGCTCCAGATCCGCAAAGCGGCTGCTGACCTGGCTGGGCGGAGGCGTGAAGGAAGCAGGGGGAGTCGCAGGAGCAGAGGGGAAGCGGGGTTCGATCCGAGGCGAAGGCGTCTCTGCTTGATTTACTTGATTTCGTTGTTGATATTGATCTGCTTGATCTGCAGAGGGAGAGGCAGACAGACCCACCGGTCGCACTGCTCGTTGCAGCCGCTCTCCCCACTCGGTTCCCTGACAGGCCGACACCAGCTCCAGCAGCAGGACAAAACCACTGGCCCTAAGCCAGGTGCTGAGGGGAGGCGGCAATCGCCTTAGGTGAAATGGTTTCTCCCCCTCTACTGAGCCCATTTGCGGCTGAACTCCTCCAGCACATCCAGCAGGTTGAGCAGGCTTTGCATGGGCAGCAGATCCGCCAGGGGCAGCTCTTTGCGCCCACCCCCCACTTTTACTGGGATCCCTTGCAGAACCTCGGTAACGGCATTCTCGTCCACCTTGCCTGCCATCACCTGGGGAGCCAGTCGCTCTGCCAAAACGGTATGCAGGTGGGCATCCCGCAGGTAAAGGTGCCACCGGGCCACATCGATGTAAACTTCCTCGCCAATGGCAGCGGCCAATTGCTCGATCTCTGGGTTGCTGGGCACTTGGGCCATTGCTCAGCTCCGTCAGTGGTTGCCCTCTGCCGATCATAACCTGCTCCCACCTTACGGAGAGGTGGCGGCAGAACGACTCGGTAGAGGCAGGGCAAAGTTCTCCTGCAACTGCCGCAGCAGCAACAGGTGCTCCAGGGCCAAGCGATCCCGTTCGAGGCGCAACTGACTCAGTTGGGCCTGAACCTGGCGGATCTCCTCTTCGTCAGAGTCCCAGGTTTGCAAAAGGCGGTAGAGGCGGTCTTGTTGGTTGGCAATCTGCCGGTTCAGTCGGGCCAAGCGACGGTTGAACTCCCTATCCATTGCCTCGGCTAGCTCAGGATCCGGCAGCAGGGCCAGGTGATCCCAATGGATGCCTAAGTCGGCCCAGGTTGGTGGGGGTGGACTCAACTCCTTGAGGAGGGGGAAGTTCGGAAAAGGCGATAGCTCTACCCCGGGAGAGGCCGCTTGATTTTGGGCGGGGGTGGGAGCGAGACGGGATCCCGGTGAGGACAGGTTGGTGGGCTCCAGGACACTGGGATAGGGGCGTGGCTCCTGCGGCGCTGCGGGATGGCTGCCGCTGGGATCAGCTTGGGCCGACAAGGATCCCAGACTGACTAGCCAAAGGCAAACTGCTAGCTCACAAGCCCGGCGAACTGCTTTTTCCACCCTCCACTCCTCAATCTTTCTCAAGCCTGCTCAGCATCATTCCCAGTCCCCCTCGGCTTCGAGGTTCGGCGTTGTCTCAAACAAAATCGAGTAGGCATCTTGTTTTTGCCCCGGCTCGAACAGGTAGCGCTGGGCAACCCGGGCAGAGGCCGGCACGATGGCCACCCGCACCGGCGGATTTTCTAGGGATACCAACGGCTGTGGCTGCAACCAGCGCCAGCCCGCCCAGCCGGCTCCCGCCAAGGCCACCACAGCCGCTGCCACCCGTCCCCAAGGGGTGCCCCTGCGCCGCCACCAACCCAGCTCGAGGGCCGGCCGTCGATCCAGCTCCTCGAAGACCCGGCTGATCAGCAGCTCTGTCTGGACGGGATCCAAAGTTGGGGCCTTGAGGTTGGCCAAGCCGGCCTGCAAGGCTGCCAGTTGGCTGTAGAGTTGCCGCGCTTGGGGATCCCTGGCCAGCCAGTCTTCCACCTGCCGCGCCTCTTGGGGCGACAATTCCCCATCCAGGTAGGCGCTCAACTGTTCAAAGCGCTCTTCCACCAGCGGCATCTCCTGCTGGGAATCCCTGGGATCGGGGTTGCGGTTGCGGCGAACCATGGTCACTCACCGTTGAGGTAGGGTTTTAGGGTGGATTGTAAGCGGGCACGGGCGCGGGCAATGCGAGACTTAACGGTGCCCAAAGACACCCCTGTGATCTCGGCAATTTCCTCGTAGGCCATCCCCTGAATTTCCCGCAGCAGGATTGTTTGGCGAAAAACCTGCGGTAGGTCGCGGACGGCTTGGTGCAATCGCTCGTAAAATTCGCAGGTGGTGAGGTGCTCATGGGGGCTGGGGCTCTCGCTGGGCAGTTCCCACTCCATCTCGCTATCCCGCGTCGAAATCGGGGCATCCAAAGAAAGAGGCTGCTGCTGCCGCTTGCGCTTGCGCAGCTCGTCATAGAACAAGTTGGTGGCGATTCTTCCCAGCCAACTGCGAAATTTCGCTGGCTCCTGCAGCCGCTTCAGGTGGCGGTAGGCCCGGATCCAAACTTCCTGGGCCAAGTCGTGTCGGTCGGGCCAGTCAGGGGCAAGGTGGTAGAGCACCCTGTCCACATAGGCCTGGTGACGGCGTATCAGCTCGGCAAAGGCTTCGCGGTGGGGTTGGGATCCCTGCTGGCAGAGCAGCACCAGATCCAGATCAGCGAGCTTTTCGGGCCGCACAGGCACGTCCTTCACCAAGACCGACCAGCGCTGGCCAGTGATGTCGCTGAGGGCAGCATCCATAGGCATCCATAGGTTATTGAACGACGGAGGGATCCCCTCCCGAGCAGAACCTCTGTTTTCTGACGCAACGGGGGAAGTTGGGTTCCCTCTCCCGATCTTGGCCCAAGGGGGCAGAGCGGTGCGAGAACCCTCTGCAGGATAGCCCTTGAGCCGACGGCTGGGCTACAGTGGGCTTGCGGTACGGTCAACCTCCCTCCGGCATGACTCCTGATGTCTCTGCTGCCCTCCTCTCCGAGCTCAAGGCGGTGCCGACGCTGGCGGAACTTTCGGCAGCGTCCTTGCAATGGCTGGGATCCCAGGTGAAGCTGCGGGATATTGCGGCAGGACAGGCACTCTTGATGCAGGATGCCTGGGGCAGTGTGGTTTATCTAATCCTCTCCGGCTGGGCTAAGGTGCGGCGGTCTTTGCGGCTCGGTACAGCAGAAGGAATGCAAGACAGCACCCAAACCTTGGCTTTGCTGGGGCCGGGGGCTTGGGTGGGGGAAATGGCGGTGTTGGATGAAGCTCCCCGCTCGCGGGATGTGCTGGCCCTAACCCCGGTGCGGGCGGCCGGGATCCCGGCGGCAACTTTCAAGGCGCTGATGCTGCAGGAGCCGCACCTGTGTTACCAGCTAGCCCGCAGCCTCTCCCGCCGCCTACGCCTGGCCAATTTGCAGGCCGATCTGGGTCGACAAAGCCCCCCGCTGCGGGTGGTACATGCGCTGGTGCAACTGGCAGAGGCCTTTGGCGAGAAGACCGCCCAGGGAATGCGCATTGTTTACCCTCCCCTCCAGGATTTGGCCGATATCAGCCAGGTCAGCCGAGAGGTAGCGGCGGCGGTGCTGGGCCGTCTGCAGCAGCAGGGGGTGATTCAGGTGTTGCCGGAGCAACAGTCTCTGCTGCTGGTGCAGTACGCCAAACTGGTAGAAGCCAGCCGTCTGCTTTAGGTGCTGTCAGATCCTGCTTTGGAGACTGCCCATGCGCCCCCAGCCCATCCCACCCCGGCCCGGACAAGAATCCGTCTGGGACTACCCGCGCCCGCCCCGCTTGGAACCTACTGCCGAGCGGGTGGAAGTGCTCTTCAACGGCGAGCTCATCGCCCACAGCTGCCGCTGCTACCGTATCCTGGAAACCAGCCACCCGCCCACCTACTACATTCCCCCCAGCGACGTGCGGCTGGAGTATCTCCGCCCCAGCACCCGCACCTCCTTCTGCGAGTTCAAAGGAACTGCCCGCTACTGGACGATCCAGGTCGGCTCCCAAGTGGCCGTGGATGCCGCCTGGAGCTATCCGGATCCTAGCCCAGAGTTTTGGCCCATCCGCGACTACCTTGCTTTTTATGCGGGCCGCGTGCAGGAGTGCCGTGTGGATGGAGAGCGAGTTCGGCCCCAGCCGGGAGATTTCTACGGCGGCTGGATTACCTCCAAGGTCGTAGGCCCCTTCAAGGGGGAGCCGGGGAGCTGGGACTGGTAGGCTCTAAGCAAGAGGGGATCCCTTTTGCTGAGGAAAAGACTACAGTTAAGTCGAGGCGGGTTCAGGGATCCAACGCGATTAGGAGAGCCGACAACAGCCATGACGGTGCGAGTGCCCCTCGACTACTACCGAGTTTTGATGCTGTCGCCACGGGCGGACGAGCATCAGATCGAACAGGCTTACCGGGAGCGGCTCGAGCTCAAACCGGCTGAGCGTTCTTGGCTGCTGGGGTTCTCGCCGCAGGCCGTGGCAGCACGCGCTCAGCTCATTCAAGAGGCGGCCTCGGTGTTGCTCAACCCTGAGGCGCGGCACAGCTACGACGAACATCTGACACCGGCGGATCCCACCTTGACGGTGGAAGAGACCCTCTTGCCAGGCGTGCTGTGTTTGTATTGCGAAGCCGGAGACTACCAAGCGGCTTTAGATTTGGCTCAACACATGTTGGAGCAGGGCCACCCTGCCCGTTCCGATGCCATTTTGGCGCGGGCCATCGCCCGTTTGGAGCTGGGCCGGGAAGCCTGGCAGCAGGGATCCTACGAAGAGGCGGCGCGTTCTCTGCAGGCGGGCCTGGCGGAGCTGGAGGAGTACCAGGCTTTTCCGCAGATGCAAGCAGAGTTCCGCCTTGATCTGGGCAAGCTGCGCCCCTACCGCATTTTGCAGCTCCTCAGCCTTGAGACTAACGCCCCTGCCCAAAGCGGCAAAGAGGCGCTTGCCGATCCTGCCCTGGCGCGGCAGCAAGGGCTTGCCCTCCTGAAAGCCATGCTGGACGAGCGGGGTGGCATTGAAGGAAGTGGGCAGGATGGCTCTGGCCTCAGCACAGAAGATTTCTTGCGCTTCATCCAGCGGGTGCGCCGCCACCTCACTCTCCAAGAACAGCAGGAGCTGTTTGAGCGAGAGGCCGAGCGTCCCTCCCTGGTGGCCACTTACTTGGCTGTGCAGGTGTTGCTGGCAGCGGGCTATCTGGAAAAACGTCCGGCCTTGGTGCGGCGCGCCCGCGGCTACTTGGCCCGCCTGGCCCAGCGGCAGGATGTCCATCTGGAGCAGGCCATCTGCAGCCTGTTGCTGGGGCAGACGGAGGAGGCGCTTGACCATCTGCGCTCCAGCCAAGAAACAGAGGCCCTGCAGTTTATTGCAGAACACTCCGCCGGCTCCCCTGACCATCTGCCGGGTCTGTGCCGCTTCACGGAAAAGTGGTTTCAAGAGGAGGTGTTCCCGGAGTTTCGCGCCTTGGAAACCGCTCAGGCCAGCCTGAAGGCCTACTTCGACAACCCCCAGGTTCAGGCTTACTTGGACGAAATGCCCAGCCGCGAAAGCTCGCCGGCGGGGACGTTATCTCCCCAATCTTTTCACCCCGCACCCCATTTGCCTGCCATGGTGGGTGGCCCACACCTGCCTGAGCAAACACAAGAATGGCCTCGCCCACCCGCCCCATCTCCGCGGGGAGGGACAGCACCTCCTCCAGAGCCTCCGCGCATGTCCGATTTGCCCGCCTACCGGGGTGGCGAGGGGCCGGCCAAGCCCCCCTTCGAGGAAGGGATCCCACACGCCCACGAGTGGGGATCCCAGGAGGTGGAGCGTTACCGCCGCAGCCGTTTTGGGCCAAGACGCGGCCGGGGTGAGCGCCCTGCCATTCCCCTCGGCATCCGCTTGGCCGGAGTGGTCGGCGTGGGCATCCTCTCCCTGCTGGTGATCTGGCAGATGCTGAGGAGCCTGTTCACGCCGCCGGCGCCGCCGCTGGAGCAGCCCCAGGTGCAACTGGAGCAGCCGCCGGTTGCCATCGACAATCCAGGCCAGCCGGAACCCACGCCTGAGCCTGAATTGACCGGCCCTCTGGCCGAGTGGCGGGGTGTGCAACAGGTGCGGGTGATTGCTAATGAGGGCATTAACATTCGCCAGCAGCCTAGCCTGACCGGGGCTATCGTCGGGGCCGCTCCGCGCCAAGCTCTGCTGCGGGTGGTAGAGGTGCAGGCTGGCGAAGGACAGGTGCCTGTCTGGTTGCGCGTTGAGCGAGAGGGGGCCCCGGGGGGATGGGTCGCCGCCCAATCCGGCTCAACCCGTCTGGTGGAGCGACTCTAAGCCTTTTCTGCTGCCAACTTCCGTTCTTCTTTTGGGGGATAACCTGTCTCCCGTTTGCCTGTAGTGGATATTCTGCGCAACGCCCCGCTGGGGATCTACCTGGAAGAGCCGCGCACCTGGCTGCACCGCCTCGATCCGCGTGTGAAGCTGGCCTGGCTGCTCAGCTTTCTGCTCAGCCCAATTTTGGCTAGCAATGGCTGGCGCCTGGCCGTGGTGGCGGTTCTGTTGTTCTTGACGGTGGCGGCCCGCCTGCCGCGTCGGGTCTGGTCGGGCCAGCTCTCGCTGGTGTTGGCCCTCAGCCTGCTCACTTTTGGGATCACCTGCTTCGCTCCCGATGGGTTGGGGGTTTTCCCGCAGCCGCAGCGGCAGGACGTGCAGGTGGTGGGCTACGGGCTCATCCCCAGCTATGACTGGGGGGTGGAAGAGGGATCCCGCGCAGCGGCCAAGCGGACCTGGCGGGAGCAAACCCGTGCCTGGCCAACCCCCTACCGCTACCGCTTGCTGCAAGTTTCCCTAGGGGAGCGAACCTTTCAGGTGTCCCGCCGTTCTCTGTCGGTGGCTTTGCGGCTGGGCACCCTCATCTTTACGCTGCTCTACGCCACCAATTTGTTTTTGCTGACCACGGCCCCAGAAGAGATCACAGAGGGGATCGGCCACCTGGTGCAGCCTCTAAAACGCTGGGGATGGCCGGTTGCGGAGGTAATCCTCACTCTCACCTTAGCGCTGCGCTTTCTGCCGCTGGTGATGGAGGAGGTGCAAAACCTGGTGCGGGCAGTGCGCACCCGCGACGTGCGCTGGGGATCCCTCAGCTTCCGGGGCGGGATCCAAACCCTGCTGGCCCTAGTGGAGCGCTTTTTTGAAAACCTGCTCCTGCGGGCGGAGCAGACAGCCATGGCCATGCAGGCGCGTGGGCTGACCGGCCCCGACCACCCCTTGCGCTGGCACCGCCTACACCTGCGGCGGCTAGATCGGGGGGTGCTGGCCCTGTTGCCCCTGTTTTGGCTGCTGAGGGCGTTGTCCCCCTGAGGCTACGGCGGGGGGGGACGCAGTTCCTCGCTGGCCAGCGGTAGGAGCAGCCGGGCAACGGAGCGCCCATCCCCAGACGGATAGAAGGAGAGCTGCCCCCCCATCCGCTGCACCACCCGTTGGCACAGACCAAGTTCCAGGCCGGGGCTCACCAGCAGCGGCGATTGGAAGAGGGGATCGGCGTAGATGACCTGTTGCGGATCCCATTGCAAGGCCGTCAGCAGGTGGGGATCAAGGTGGCCCTGATCCACCACCAGCAGCTCTGCATAGCCCTCTGTGGCTTGGCCCCACAGATCCAGCCGGCCTCCTTCCGGGCTGCGCAAGGCAGCAGCCAGCAGCACCTCCCAGAGGACCATCTCCAATCGCCCGATATCGCCCTGGACGGCGAGACTGAGGTCGCCGTGGGCGCGTAGCCACAGCTTGCGTTTTTGGGTCAGGCCCTCCACCCGGCGCAAGCTTTTGCGCACCAAAGTAGCCAAAGACAGCGACTGGAACTGCGGCTGCACCTGCCAGGTTTCTGCCTGCAACAATGGATTGGTAGAGACGGCCAGCTCCTGCAGCCCCCTGCCGATTTCCACCACCTTTTGCCAGCGGGTGGCCTCATCTCCCGGGATGTCCGGCACCTGGCCAAGGCGGCGCAGGCTATCTAGAAGGGCATTTTGCATATCCAGCAGGCGGCGGTGCTTGTACCAGTTCAACTCGCTGAGCACCTCCTGCCGCTCCTGCAAAGTTTGCACCCAAAGCAGGCGCCGCAGCGTCCAGCCACAGGTTTGGGCAATTAACGTTACAGCCGCCTGCTCCTCCGCCTCCCAGACTCTGTCCGCTTCTGCTCCCAGGATCAAAACCCCCAGGGGCTCCGGCAGCGAGGGATCCGTCTCCCCCAAGGGCACCAGCAGCCAGGAGCCCAGGCCCGCGGAATTAAGCCAGGTGCGGCTGGCTGCCGGGATCTGTTCCTGGGCAAGCTGGAGGAGCCCTCTTGCCTGCAGCGCAGCAGCCAGCAAGGGATCCTGCCGGTTGATCTCCGTGGGGCCGCTGGGGCAGAACTCAGGGGCGGCGGCAAAGGGCGGCTGCAAGCAGGCCCGGCTCTCCCCCGGCTGCCAACTGACCACCAGCGCCAAAGGGATCCGGAGGAGTTGGGCCGCCTGTTGGGCGGTGGTGGCGTAGAGAGCAGCAGGGGTGGCCAGGTTTTGCAAAGTCAGGCAAGCGGTAATCAGGCCGCTGAGCAAGTGCTCTTGCCGTTCCTGCCGTTGTTGAGACCGAAGTTGCCGCAGGAGCAATCCCACTTGTTGGGCAGTCCCGCGCAGCAGTTGCCGTTCTTCTCGGCTCCAAGCCCTTGGCCGCGGGTGGAGCACTAGGATCAGCCCTTCGGGGGTGGCAGTGCCGCTGGCGCCGGTATGAGTCAGCAGGAGGGAGCGCACCCCCAAAGGGGCCAGGTCTTGCCGCCAGGAGAGGAGGCGCAGATCCTGGTCGTAGTTTTCCGCCGCCACCACCTCGCTGCGCAGCAGATCCTGCCAGTCTTGCTCGCTTAAAGAGCTGAACTGCGGCGGCAAAGCCTGCTTGCCCTCGCTGCGGTACTCGGAGAAGAGGCGGGGGCTTGGCCTATCGAGATCTACCGTCAGGAGGGCCACCGCACCGGCTTGCAGACGCTGACCCAGGCCAACCACCGCTTGCTGGAGAGCCTGCGGCAGCTCCGCCGGATTGTAAAGCGAACGGCCCACCTGGTGGACAAACTCCTGGTCGTCGGCCAACTGGCGAATGCGGCGACCCAGATTTTCCAGGGGGGCGGCTAAGGCCAGCCCATTGGCGGCGGCGGCCACCAACTGGCGCTCGGAGGCTTGCCAGGTGCGAGGCACCTCCGATTGCACCCAAATAAACCCCAGCAGATCTTTCTCCAGCAAGATGGGGGCGGCCAAGGCCGCCTGGGCCCGCAATTGCTGCATCAGCTTGAGGGGGATCTCGGAGCGGGTCGTCCCTGTGCCGCCCACCACCACCTGGCCATCGGCGAGGGTGTAGTACATATCCCCCAACTCCCGCAGTGAAAAGCCGCCATCTCCTGGCGGTGCTGCTCCCGCTTTGGCCTCTCTGGATATGGGGGCAGGAGTGGGTGGCTGGCTGGGCCTAGTGGCGCTTCCATGGGAAACAAACCGCCCCTGGCTGCGCTCGTGCCAGTACACCTGAATATGGACGGCGCCGAGGAACGTCTGCAGCTCCTGCCTCACCAGGCTGACCCGTTCCTGCAGGGATCCCGCCTGGCACATCGCCGTTCCCAGCCTCAGGAGCGAATCCTCAAGGCGTTTTTCGGTCTGCTGCCTCCAGGCGTTTTCCAGCTCTTGCAAAGAGGCGGCCAACTGACCCAGCAAAATCCCCAGGAGCGCCTTTTCTTCCTCGCGGGTGGTGATGCCCCACACCTGGGATCCCAGCATCAGGATCCCTAGGCAGCGCCGCCGCCCTACTGCTGAAAAGGGGTAGATGAAGCAGCCTTGGATCCCGCCCAGGCGCTTGGCTTCCCGCTGCCAAAGGCCCATGCGCGGCTCCTGTGAGAGATCGGCCACGCTGATGGGCCGCTGCTCGATCACCACCTGCTCCAAGATCTCCCCCGGCTGCAGGGGATACAGAGCTCGCAAGAGCGCTTGATCGTCTTCACGCAGGGTCACCCCCCCTTGGCCCACCAACTGGTGATTGGCATGGTCATAGAGGGCCAGCCAGATCAGCGGCGCCCCAAACACCGCCCTGACATACTCCAGCGTGAGCTGAATCAAGGCATTGGCATCGCTCTGCTCCCGCATCCGCTGCAAGGTTACCTGCAGGGCAACTAGGGGAGAGATGGTCCCAGCTCCAGTTGAGGAGTAGGGGGAAGCAGGTTGAACCATGGCCCGACTTTGGTGATGCAGATTTTTGCCGCAGCTTCCTCTTGGCTCACCTTAGCCATGCCGTCGCTTGGGCGCCAACCCCTTTCCCCTGAAAGAGCAAAAGGGGGAGCTACTAAAACAGAGGCTGCTGGAGAGCCTAGCGCCTTTTTAGGAAAGGGGAGCTGGGATCCCGCGCAATTTGGCCGTGTTGGTTACCATGCTCTGCACAAAGCGCTGCAAGCGCTGGCGTAGATTTTCGTCTTTGAGGTTGCCCTGCTCATCGAAGGCGCTCCAAGCCCGACCAATGGCAATCTGCTCCGGGATCGCCCAGCCATGTACCCAACGCACGATTAAACGCATCTGGTTTAGGGTATTGCTGTTGCTCTCACCGCCCAAAACGCTGATCAGCCCGAAGACCTTGCCCTCCAGGTGCTCAAAGCGCAACAGATCCAGGGCATTTTTCAGACTGCCGCTGATGCCGCCGTGGTACTCCGGGCTGGCCAGGATGATCCCATCCGCCTGTTTCATTGTTGCCTGCAAGACTGCCACGTCGGGATAGTCTGGGTAGGATTCTGAGCCATCGGCAAAGGGCAGCTTCATCTGCCGCAGATCGAGGAGGTGCAGCGGGATCCCTAGCTTCTCGAACTCGCGCCGCACCACTTCCAGCGTCCGATAGGTCAGAGAATTGGGCCGTAGGCTGCCACCAATGGCCACAAAACAAGCTGCAGGGGCCTCGGTCAGAACGGTTTGAGAATCCCTGGGTAAGGCTTGCACAGTTGAGGAAGACATAGGCCATGCTCCTGGGCGGGCTTTAGTTACGTTGCAAACAATCTTAACTCATACTAACTCCGCCTGAGATCTCCGCCGAATTCGTGAGCCACCTCCTCCTGGGCCAAGAAGGGCCAGCGGATTGCCTGCAGCAGGTTGGAAAAATCATCTCGCCAGACCGCATCTCCGGTTGGGGGCAAAAGAGGCTGCCAGGGATCCCCGCCTTGCCAGCCGCTAGGGCTTTTGGCCATCAGCACCCAACGGGAGGGAGCCAGCCCTGCCCGGCGTTGGGCGGCGGTGAGCTCTTCATGGGCTTGATACCAGGCGGGAAGCCGCAATTCTCTTGCCAAGGCGGCCAACACTGGCGCCAAGTCCAGGTGGCGGTTGGTGATGTTAAAAAGCAGCCAGCCCTGGGGCTTGAGCTTGCTGAGGTAGAGGGTCAGGGCCTCCTGGGTGAGCAGATGCACCGGCACAGCGTCAGAGCTGAAGGCATCCATCACCAGCAGGTCGTAGCTGCCATTGGGGATCCCCTGCAGGCGGAGGCGGGCATCGCCCAAGATCACCCGCACCTGCGCCCGCCGGCTGGCCCCCTTGAGATAGGCAAAGTAGCGGCCCGCCCAGTCGGCCACAGTGGGATCCAGCTCAAAGAACGTCCACTCCTCTCCCGGCTCGGCATAGGCGGCCAAGGTGCCGATCCCCAGCCCCAACACTGCAACCTGGGCTGGAGAAGAGCGCGGCTGCGCCCGCCACTGCTGGAACACCTGACCCACCGGCCCCTCGCGGGAAAAATAGGTGAGCGGCTCCAGGGCTTTCTGGGGATCTAGGTTCTGGCTGCCGTGCAGGGTGGTGCCATGGAGCAGACTGCGGAAGGAGCCCGCCTCGGTGTGGTATTCCACAAGGCGGTGAAGGCCAAAGACACTGCGCTCGCTGGCTACCACCTGCAGCCCCGGCGGCAGCCAAGGCTGTCCCAGCAGCAAAACCAACCCCACCCCCGTCCCCAGCCGGCCAAGCCTGCTGCGCCAGCCGCGGTTCCCGTCTTCTCCCATCAGGGCCAGCACCGCTACCCCCACGGCCAAGCCCACTGCAGCTCCGAGGCGAAATAACGCCTGGGGGTGGAAGCGCAGCAGCAGCAGGGGCAAGAGCAGCCCCAGCCCCAGCCATAGCCCCAGCCGCCCTCCCCGTGCCGCCAACACCGCCAGCGACACCCCCAAGAGCAGGGGGTACTCCAGTAATGTCTCAAACACCTGCGGCGCCAGCAAAGCGGAGAACAGCCCTCCCAAGCTGCCTCCCACAGCCAGCCACAGGTAAAACTGCGTCAACTGCTGGGCCGGCGGACGAGATCTGGCCAACTGGCTGTGGCAGAACCAGCTCACCAGGCCAAAAGCCCCTAGATGCAGCAGCAACACCCAAAACCAAGGCCTCACCCAGCCCAGAACCTGGGCCCCCACTGCCCCACAGGCCAGGAGAGCTGTCGTACTCGAAACCAACTCATTGGGGTGGAGGCCGCCGAAGGCCAGCATGAAGGTCACCAGATAAATGCTCAGGGGGAGGGCCCACAGCAAGGGCACCGCCGCCACCTCGGTGGTCAAGAGGGTGGTGACTGACACCAACAGACCCGCCGGCAAAAAGGCCCAGCCGGCCCAGCGGCAACCCTCCCGCCAGCAGAGGGGCCAGATCTCCGTCCTGCCGACGTCCCTGGGATCCCCCAGAGCAGGAGCGGTTCGTAGGAAAGCCACCCCCCGCCCTTGCAGCAGCAGCCCCACCCCACCCAGCAGCACCAGCGCTGCGACTAGGGCGTAGGATCCCGTCCACAGGTGGGTTTGCCCCGACAAAGACAACCGCGGCTCCAAGAGCAGCGGATAACCCAGAAGCCCCGCTAGGCTGCCGGCATTGCTGGCCACGTAGAGCCCGTAGGGATCCCTTTTCACCCCTCCCAGCGCCCGCTGCAGCAACGGCGTCGTTCCCGACAGAAGAACCAGGGGTACTCCCGCCCTCGCCGTCAAGTCAGCCAACAGAGCTAGGGAAGGAAAGACCTCTTCCCGTTGGCCAGGGATCCCGAACTCAAAGGACAAAAACTTCAGCCCCACCAGCAAGAGGCCCCCGTGCAGCAGCACGCCCAGGCCGGGATCGAGCCCTCGCCCCAGCCGGTCTGCCCACAGGTAGCCCAGCAGCAAAGCAAGCTGGAAAAAGACCAGGCAGGTATTCCACACCAGGGGGGATCCCCCCCACAGCGGCAGCAGCAATTTGCCCAGCAACAACTGCCCCCAAAAAAGGCAAAAAGCGCTGCCGAACAACGTGAGGCCAACCAGCAAAACCACAGCCGTGCCCCCCTACCCCCTGGCTGTCAGTATGGCCTAGCCCTCCTAGGCAACGTGGCTGCTGCTGAATTCAGAGGCGGATCCTGGCAGCCGCAAACCTCCGTCTGCCTGAGGGCCAGCTCAGCGGCTCCTCACCTGTAGGGGAAAGCGCTCGGCCAACTCCCCTTCCACCTTAGGAAGCCATTCTTCTTGGAACACCCACACCTGCCCTTGCTGCACGCGACCATCGGGGTTTTGCGTCAGCTCCAGCCAATAGACGAATTGCTTTCCCCGCAGCACCACACCTTGGGTGGCCAAGGCAAGGCTGTAGCCGGGATTCCGAGCCAGCGTCTCAGGAGCCGGGTAGCGGATGACCTCCACTGCTTGATCCAAATCGGCGGCAATCTCCGACCCATAGACCTCGCGAATCGCCTGAAAGAGATCTTCCGCCGTCAGCCCTTGTGGGCGAAAGAAGGTCATGCGCTCCGAGCGAATCGTCTCCCGATCCAGCGGGTTGATGATCCGTCCTGGCGGGGCCACCGAGGCCAAAAAGGTAAACCGGGATCCATCTGGCTCCACCCGCTGGATGTTTAGCGTCTCGCCCGGACGGGGCCGCAGTACCGGGTTGTCTCTTACCCAGGCAGCCACCTGATTTGGCGATTGTCCAGGGATCCCCCATGCCGCCGATTGAAGGCCCGCCACTGCCCAGCAGGCTATGGCCAAACCCATCCGGCGGGACAAAGTCTCTCCCCAGCTCGCGCCCAGGATCGGCCACGGATTGCAATGCACCTTCTCAATCCTCCGGACAAACAACACAAAATGCAAAACAAAAGGCAAAAATAACGTCCACAAAAAGCTAAAAGTAAACAGGCGAGTGTAGACAAGGCGACCTTTGCCTCGGAGCGCACCGCGCTCTACCCACGTCTAGTGTATCTGGAAGGCACCACAGAACCGTTGCGCCTGAGCGCGAGCATGGCGGCCAATAGTAGCAAGGATGCTTTGGCGAGATCCCCAAATCTCCAGGGTTACATCCCGCAAAACGTGAAAGATACCTTAAGATTAACGGTAAGCAAATCTCACACGCATTAGGTCAGCACCTCAGGAGGTAAGCGATGGCTCTTGTTCCCATGCGCATCTTGCTGGATCATGCCGCCGAACACGGCTACGGCATTCCGGCTTTCAACGTCAACAACATGGAGCAGATCCAAGCGATCATGCAAGCTGCCCATGAAACCAACAGTCCAGTCATCCTGCAAGCCTCTCGAGGGGCGCGCAAGTATGCGGGCGAGCACTTTTTGCGCCACCTGATCCTGGCGGCAGTGGAGACCTACCCCCACATTCCCGTCGCCATGCACCAAGACCACGGCAACAGCCCCGCCACCTGCTACTCCGCCATCCGCAACGGCTTCACCAGCGTCATGATGGATGGCTCCCTCAAAGAAGACGCCAAAACGCCGGCCAGCTACGAGTACAACGTGGCTGTTACTGCCGAGGTAGTCAAGGTGGCCCACGCGGTCGGCGTGAGCGTGGAAGGGGAACTGGGCTGCCTGGGATCCCTGGAGACAGGCCGCGGCGAAGCAGAAGATGGCCACGGTGCTGAAGGGGCCCTCAGCCACGACCAACTGCTCACCGATCCGGATCAAGCAGTGGACTTTGTGGAGCGAACCCAAGTGGATGCGCTGGCTGTAGCCATTGGCACCAGCCACGGCGCCTATAAGTTCTCCCGCAAGCCCACCGGCGACATTCTCGACATGGAGCGCATCGCCGAGATCCACCGCCGCCTGCCCAACACCCACCTGGTGATGCACGGTTCCTCCTCGGTGCCTAAGGAGTTGATCGACATCATCAACCAGTACGGCGGCTCCATCCCCGAGACCTACGGCGTGCCGCTGGAAGAAATTCAGCGGGGCATCCAAAACGGGGTGCGCAAAGTCAACATTGACACCGACAACCGCCTGGCCATCACGGCTGCCGTGCGCCGCGCCCTGGCCGAAAATCCGAAAGACTTTGATCCCCGCTCTTTCCTCAAGCCTTCTATTAAGGAAATGCAAAAAGTGTGCGCTGAGCGCTACATCGCCTTTGGCTGTGCCGGCCATGGCACCAAGGTTCCGGTGGTTACCTTGGATGAGATGGCAGCCAAGTATGCTTCTGGCGCTTTGGCAGCTCAGGTGAAGAAGACCGTCGCGGTCTAGCCCTCACACCCGGCCGCTGCAGCCCAGAACTCCTCGGCGTTTGCTGAGGAGACTCTAGCTCGATCGACAGGTAAGGGGATCCGCAGAGGATCCCCTGTTGCTTTGGAGGAACTTGATGCGTTTTGGCGGTCAGGCAGCTTTTGCTACAGGAGGTTTGTCCGCTTCGATTTGCTGGTTCAGCAACGCCAAAGTCAGGCGATCCAGCATTTCCAGGTCGGCCTCGGAGTAATACCGTTGAAACAGCAGCTCGTTGATGAGGTTTTCTTGATGCCAACTGAGAAGGCCGCTGCGGAAAACTTGCTCCACGACTTCTGCGATACTAGGGGCCGGAGCAACAGGGAGAAAATCGAGAGAGGTATTCATGGTCGTTTCCGTTTGAGAGAGTTGCTTCGAGAGTCCCGGTTACTTGCGCCGAGGAACGAGATAGCGCTGCTCAATCTGCTCCGGCGAGAGGCGGGAAACCCCGGCCCGCGGCTCGTCCTCAGAAGAGGCCTCACCCTGCCACTTGAGGGATACTCCCAGCAGTGCTCCCAAAGAAAAGCTCTCGCTCAACAGGGCCGCTATGCGGTAAGTACGGTAGTCTAGCGTTAGATCGACACCAGCTTGCATCTGCGTTTCCTCCGTATTTCCAACGTTCACGTTCCCATTATAGTCTGGATATCCGTAAAAAAACGTAAAACACCGAGGATCTACGTACGCGATTTATAGGATTTTTCTACGCCATTTGGCGGATAGCGGCAGGGATCCTACGGATCTGGGGGGGCAGGTTCAGGGATCCCAGCTCAGCAGAGCTGCGATTGCAGCAGCCAGAGTGGCGGCGTTGAAGGGCTTGCTGCTGAGGCCATTGGCTCCCAGACGAGCCAAAGAGGCACCCTGGGCATCCCTGATCCTCGGAGTTTCCTGGATAACAGGGATCCCCTACGTTGCCCCTAGAGGGCGAAACCTAGTCGGTGTCTTCGTTGCTCACAAAATCTGGGTTGTCCGGGGATCCACCGGGTTCGGGCGATTCCAGCGCGTGTTTGAGGGCATGCCAGGCCAGGTTGGCGCACTTGATGCGCACCGGAAATTGGGCAACTCCCTTCATGGCGTTCAAGGCCCGCTGCTCCCGCGGAAACTCAGCGCCGCCGCGCATCATGGCTTGGAAGTGATCCACCAACTGCAACGCTTCGGGGATGGTGCGTCCCCGCACGGCGTCAGCCATGAGATCGGCAGAGGCCAGGGCAATAGCGCAGCCTTCGCCTTCGAATTTGATATCGACAATTCGCTCTTGATCCGGATCCAGTTGCAAGGTGAGGTCGATGGTGTCGCCACAGGAAGGGTTGTGGCCGCGTTGGTGGCGATGAACCGGATCCACTTTGCCGAAGTTGCGGGGCTTTTTGTACCGCTCCAGAATGACTTGCTGATAGAGTCCGCGCAGGTTATCGAGAGGCATTGTTGTTCCCGCTGGGTCGCTGCTTGGGCCGGAGAGCGTCAAGAGCTTTTGAGGGTTGAAGGGCGATAGGGTCGAGATCGAGAAGCTGAGGAAGCTAGCCCATTCCGGCCAGTCTGTAACTTAATCTTAACCCCGTTCTCTGTAGAGATTTCGTAGAAGAATACCTGCTAGCGCACGGGCTTGCGTTGGCGCATATGGAGCCAATCGAACAGGTTTTTCAGCAGCGTGGCCAGGTAGCCGCGCCAGGCCCACCTGCCTTTCTCGGCGACGGCAATGCGGTTTCCCACCGTAACACAGACAAACACAGTGGCCTGAGGTCGGTAGGGAAGCAGGGGTTGGCCGCGGATGAGCCGCAGCAGGTTTTGTGCTGCAATCGGCCCCTGGCACACCGCGTACACGCCGATCTTGGGCAAGAGACGGGATCCCCAGACAAAGTCGGCGCAGTCCCCTAAGGCCAAGATGCGCTCTGCCCCCTGCATCCGCAGGCACTCATCCACCAGCAGGGATCCCGTCGGCCCCAGCGGCAGGCCGCAGCTTCTCAGCCAGGCGGGCGCCTGCAACCCACCCGCCCATAGGCGGGTCTGGGCCACCAGCTCGCTGCCATCCTCTAGCCAAACTTGCTGTGGCCCGAAGGCTTTTACCCGGTGCTCCGCCCAGATCTCTACCCCCAAGCGGCGGATCTCCCTTTCCACCTCCTGGCGGAAGCGTTCTGAGAAGCCCTCGACCAGATGGGCCTGGCCATGGAGCAGGAGCAGGCGGGCCCGCGCCAAAGGGATCCCCGTTGCTGCGCTCATCTCGCGGCAGAGGTCGTACAGCTCTCCCATCAGCTCTGGGCCGGTGCAACCTCCCCCCACCACCCCAAAGGTCAGCAGGCCCGGCGTCGGATCTCCCTGGGCCGCCCGCTGCCAGCACTGCCGGATCCAGGTTTGGGCGGCCACCAGTTGCTCCGCCGGTCGAATGGCGAAAGCATGTTGCATCCCGTCGATGGCCCGCAGCTCCCGCCCCACATTCACCAACAGGTAATCGTAGGCAAGGGTTTGGATCCCGCCTGCGCCTTCCAGGGTCAGGGTTTGCGCCTGCGGCTGCATGTGGGTTACTCGTCCCGGCAGAAACTGGGCACCATTGGCTTGAACGTGCTCCAGCAGCGGGATCCGCACCAGATCCAGGGAAAACCGACCGCTCAGCAGCCGCGTGGACATGCCCGAGTTGACGATGTAGGGGTGGGGATTGATGGCGATCACCCGCGCTTGCCCTTTGAGGGCACGCAGGGCATCGATGGCTCCATAGCCACATCCGGCCAAGACCAGGTGGGCAGGGATCCCTTCATGGCTGGAGCGGCAACCTCTCGCAGGCGGGCGTGCACCTTGTCGGGCGGCAACCGGGATCCCTCAGCGTCGATCAGCTCCCATCTTTACACGGGCAGTAGGTCGGTATGTACCTCTTCCGTCTGCTTAGAGAGAAGCCGCTGCAGGCTCCCTTTGGCTTCGGGGAAGTTGGGAGAAATTTCCAAAGCCGAGCGCAAGTGCTCGACGGCCTGCTCCAACTTGCCTTGGCGGGCCAAGACGGATCCCAGGCGGTAGTGGGCCATGCCGTAGCTGCCGTTGCTGCGCATCGCCCGTTGATAGCTGGCCACCGCTGAGCTCAGATCCCCCTTGATACGGGCCACTTCTCCCAGGCCAAAGTGGGCTTCGGGCAAATCTGGGTCTTCTCTTAACGCTTGTTCAAACTGCTGCACAGCCTCTTGCACCTGCTGGGGCCAGACAAACTTGCGCCCAGAGGCGTCGCGGTGTTTTTGACCCAAATAGGACAAGCCGATGGCAGCAACCGCCTCAGGCAAGCTGGGCACTAGCCCCAGGGCTCGCTGGTAGCTTTTGATGGCTTCGCTGTGCTGCTCCTGGGCCGCTAAGACCAAGCCCAGCCCGTAGTAGGCGCGGCCCTGCTGGAGCTTGGAGGAGCTGCCGGAGAGGAGCACCTGGCTGAACTCTTGGCCAGCCTGGGCCAGACGCCCCGCATGAACCATGGCCAAGCCCAGATCCACCCGCACAGCGGCGGCTAATTCGGGATCCAGATCGAGATTGAGGGCGGTTTGAAAAGCTGCTATTGCCGCCTTTAACTGGCCCTTGTGCATCAGCGCTTGTCCCATCAGGTAGTGGGCTGAGCCCAGGCGATCGTCCAACTCCAAAGCAGCCCAGCAGGAATCGATCGCCTCGTCCCATTGCCCCAGCTTGAGGCGAATTTGAGCAATACAGAGGTGGGCCTGGCTGAAGTGGGGATCCAACCCAAGGGCCTTTTGTTGCTGGGCCAAGGCTTCTGCCCAGTTGCCTTTCTCGACCCAGGCTTGGCCAAGCAGGCTATGGATCTCGACTCGAGCAGATCCCTGGGTGAGGGACAGGGCCTCCTGAAACCGCTCCACTGCCTCAGGAACTTGATTGGCCTGTAAAAAGGACAAACCTTCTGCCAAAGGATCAGAGGATCCCTCTCGCTTAAAGGTGTTGACAGCACTCCGGCCTTTCCACCCCAGCCAGCCCCCCCCTGCAGCCAGGAGCAACAGAGGGATCCCTACTCCCAGCGATCTGGCCCGGGCAGGGATGTCGGGCTGCCGGAAAGAATGCACCACCAACCCGGCCCCCAGCAGGAGAGACAAAGCCAGGGCTCCCCCCAGGAAGGGTCGTAGGGTAGGTTGGTGCAACTGCTGGCCAAGCGCCTGAACGTTGACCGGAAGGCTGATGGGAGAACTGGGGCAAGCAGGGGCAGTTGTGGACGGAGAGGTCGGGATCCCAGCTTGGGCCTGTGCAGAGGCATGAGGAGACTGGTTTGGGTCAGGCCCTGAGCCTCGCTCTTTCTGGGTTTTGGGAAGCGGCGCCTCTAGGGTTTTAACTTTGCGATCAGGCCTGGCATCGGGATCCACAACAGGTTTTTGGGCATCCAGCACCTTGATCTCGGAAATCTTGGTGCCGGGCAATACAATCTCCGTGGCGTCGGCACCGCTTTTCCCAGAAGACAAATAGAAGACTTTTTTCCACTGCGGCTGTGTTTCTCCCTGCAGCCGACCGTACACCACCAGTTGGCTGACTCCCTGCACCGGCGCGCCTTCCAATTGGCCGGCAACCCGCTGCAACACCATAGAGCGGCTGAACAGTCCCTGCTGTGGCAGATCCACCATCAGGTAAAGGACATCTTGTTTCAGCGCCGAACGGCTTGGCAGGGGAGCAAGGGCCTTCTGCAAAGTCTTGATCAGGGTTGCCGCGCTGCGAGCAGCAGATGAGTCATCCATAAGGTTAGAGCTCTCACCAGTCAAAGAGGGAAATGAAGAGTCTTGCAACAACTCCAATCCAAAAGAAATCCACTTCTCTTGAGGAAGAGGAGCCCCTTGCAGCCAGCAGTCAAAGCCTCTGAACTCATCGTGCTGCCTTATTATCTTCAGCCTGCTGTCATCCGTCAATATACTGAAAGAAGCTGTTACAAATGGGCCCGCCGGCCAATTTTGGGGCGGAAGAGGTGGGCGTGGTCAGGGCTGTAGAGCCGCGAGCGGGCCGAGCCGGCTCCTGCCAAGCCCCGTAGGGCGGGACTGATGAGGTAAAGCACGGTGCGTTCCAGGCCGGCTTGCCGCGTGAGGGCTGCCATCTCCGCCAGGGATCCCAGCCAGATCCGCTCGTCCGGCCAGCCCAGACGGTAGCAAATGGCCACCGGGGTATCGGCGGGATAGTGGGTCATTAGATCCGCCTGGGCTTGTTCCACATGGCGGGCGCTCAGGTAGAGACACAGAGAGGCGCGGTGAGCCGCCAGACTGGCCAGGGCTTCCGCTGCCGGCACACGCGTCCGGCCACTGGCGCGGGTGAGGATGATCGTCTGCACCAGCTCCGGCACCGTTAGCTCCACTTGCAAACGGGCGGCTGCCAGTTGAAAGGCGCTCACCCCCGGCACGATCTCAAAGGGGATCCCAGCCTCCGCCAGCCGAATCAGCAACTCGTGCAGAGCACCGTAAAGAGACGGATCCCCATCCTGCAGCCGCACCACCCGCAGCCCTGCCTTGACCCGCTCCACCATCTGAGGCAGCAGCGTTTCCAAGGTGAAAGCGCGTGTATCGATGGCCTCCACCCCAGGGCGACAATGGGTCAGCAGCCCCTCCGGCACCAAAGAACCTGTGTAGAATACTACATCTGCTTCTGATAGCGCTCTCTGGCCCCGCAGGGTAATCAGCTCAGGATCCCCGGGGCCGGCGCCGACAATGTGGACAGGCCAGTAGGACGAAGTCTGCTCGCTCATCCGCTCTCCTCTCGCCCCAGCAGCCAGCATCCTAACAGCAGCCAATCTCCCAAAGGTGGGAAGGGATCCCTCCCTCGCTCCAGTCCGTATTATCTCTGTAGTATAATAGCATACAGACAGCTCAGTCGAGAGGTTGCCTGTTGTTGCGCAGCACAGAGGAGGGAAAGGGTGTGAGGGGCATTGCGCAACGGCTAGATGCCCGAGGGATCCCACGGGTGGATCATGGGGTTGTGCTGAGGTTGGCGATGCCCTTGGTGCTCAGCGCTGGCATCCAGGCGCTGATGGGCATAACCGACACTTGGTTCATTGGTCAAATCTCCAGCCAAGCCTTGGCCGGGATGAACGCCGCCTGGCTGCCCACCCAGGTGGCCTTGACCCCCTTCCTGAGTCTGGGGCGAGCAGTGCAAACCTTGGTGGCGCAAACCTACGCCAGCGGAGATCCAAAGGGGGCCTCTCGCTATGCTTGGTCGGGAGTGGGGCTGGGGTTGGGCCTATTTCCCCTGTGCGGTCTCTTGTCGCTGTTGGGAGGCTTGCTGTATGGAGGGCTGCCCCTGCCGCCGGGGGTGGCGGAGCAAGCAGCGGCCTATTGGCAAATTCGCGTTTGGGGAGGCTCTGCCCTCTTGGGCACCTTTGCCTTGTCGGGTTTTTTTAACGGCATTGGCCGCACCTGGATCACTCTCTGGGTGAGTGGCTGGAGCGTGTTGCTCAACAGCATCCTCAATACCCTATTCATTTTCGGCTTGAACTGGGGGATCGCTGGAGCTGCCTGGGGCACAATCCTGTCGGAATATGGGGAGCTGACCCTCTACCTGCTGGTGTTTCTCTCAGCTTGGATCCACCGCGACTACGCTACGCGGCAAACCTGGCGCACGGGCTGGAAACCGTTGCGGCCATTGCTGAGATTGGGCCTGCCGATTGGGATCTACGCTTTGGCGGATATGAGCTCCTTCACGGTGTTTCAGTTGATGCTAGGCCAGTTGGGGGCTGTGGAGGGGGCAACGGCCCACCTGTGTCTGATGTTGTCTCGCTTTGCCTATTTGCCAGCCATCGGCCTGGAACAATCGGCCACGGTGCTAGTGGGCCAGGCTGTTGGCGCCGGTCAGCCAGCTTGGGCAATGCGCTTGGGAAATGCCGTGATGGGCTGGACGCTCGGCTACATGGCTGTGATCGGCGGCGGGCTGGCGCTTTTTGGGCAAGCCCTGCTCGGCCTATTCGTTACAGGGAAAGACGCCAACGCCGCAGCAATTCTGCATCTGGGGGGGAGGCTGCTGCGGATCATCGGAGTCTCGTTTCTCTTCGATGGCATCAACTTCTCTGCAGTGGGATGCCTGCGCGGCGCGGGAGATGTGCGGGCACCCATGGCGATCATGCTCGGGATGAGCTGGCTCTTTTTCTTGCCTTTGGCGCAAATACTGATCTTTCCCCAAAGCTGGATCCCTTTTCTGCCGGGGTTGGGATGGGGGGCTGTGGGGGGCTGGTTGGCCATGCTGATCTATGTCGCCGGCTTGGCCAGCCTGTTGCTCAGCCGCTGGCGCAGTCGGGTGTGGCAGAAGGCGGCTCTGCGGCAGGGCCACCGCCATAGTGAGTTGGGCTAGCGCGCCGGATCGAGGCGCTGCTGTAGAATTTGCTTGGCCAGCACCAGATCCCAGGGGGTGGTTAACTTCAGATTAGACTCCTCCCCTTCCACGATGTAAACCGGCCAACCCAGCTTCTCGAATAGGGCTGCGTCATCGGTTACCTGCCACCCCTGGGCCAGTGCCTCCCGATGGGCTTGCCACAACAGCGACAGGCGAAAGCCCTGGGGCGTTTGGGCTGCCCACAGCCGGCTACGCTCCGGTGTCGATTCGATTTGGATCCCCTTGGGGCCGCTTGCGGTTACTTTAATCGTGTCTTTGACAGGGATCGCGGCAATCAAGCCGTCCACTTGCTCCAAGGCAGCGCTGCAGCGATCGAACAACTCAGAGGTGGCCAGGCAGCGGGCCCCATCGTGGATCAGCACCCGTTCCACCGTTCCCAGCCCATAGAGATACTCCACCCCCCTGTAAACCGACTCCTGCCGCGTCACCCCTCCTTGCAGAAGCTGCACCGGCGTGGACAGGTCGATGGACGCTAGGATCTGCTCCATGGCCGGCCAGTCGCCGGGTTGGGAGAGAATGCCAATCCACTCGATGGAATGCGCCCGATCTGCCGCCCGCAACGTCCAAGCCAGGACAGGCTGACCCAAAAGTGGCAACAACAGCTTGTTGACCGCCGCCCCCATTCGCTTGCCGCTGCCAGCCGCCGGGATCAACAGGTGCATGGGATCCAAAAGTGCATCCAACCGCATCCCAGTTTACAGCCAGGGAGGGCCAGGCTTGGCCCTCCTCATCGTTGACAGTGGCGATTGGTGCCGCTGGATCCCCTTCAGAGCCGGGGTGCCGCCTCAAGGTTGGTCCAACTCGGCAGAAGCAATCACAAAATCCGGGTAGGCCACGTTACCATGCTCGCCCACATCCAAGCCGGCCAGCTCCTCTTCAGCACTGGTGCGCAGGCCAACCGTTGCCTTGAGGATCAAAAACAGGATCAAGCAGGTGATGAAAGGCCAGAAGAAATAGGCTAGAGCGCCCACAACTTGTACCCCAAATTGGGCCCAGGTCACCCCTGAATCGGCGTGGGCAAACCAAGGGATCCCTGCTGCCAACACCCCCCAAACACCGCAGGTGCCGTGTACCGAAACGGCGCCCACCGGGTCGTCAATCTTCAGCACCGTATCCAGAATCACCGCCGAGATGACCGCCAGGATCCCGGCCACCGAACCGATGATCAAAGCTCCCAGAGGGTGGACAGTGTTGCAGGGAGCGGTGATCCCTACCAAGCCGGCCAGCACCCCGTTGGCGGCAAAGGTCATATCCGGCTTGCCAAAATGCGCCCAGCAGGTGATCATCGCCCCAATAGCCCCTGCCGAAGCGGCTAGCAGCGTGTTCATGGCAATCCAGCCGATATCGGGGCTGGCGGCTGTGGTCGAGCCGGCGTTGAACCCAATCCAACCCAAGGTGAGGATAAACACCCCCAACATCCCCAGAGGCAGGTTGTGGCCGGGAATCGCCCGTGGCTCTCCGTTGGGGCCGTACTTGCCGATGCGAGGGCCAAGCACCATGGCCCCGGCTAAGGCGGAAGCGCCCCCCACCAAATGCACTACGCCCGAACCGGCAAAGTCGATGAAGCCCAGATCTTCCAGCCAGCCGCTGGTGCCACCGTTGTAGTCGCCAAACAGCCCATTCCAAGCCCAGCCCCCCGAGATGGGGTAGATCAGCCCAGAGATGACGACAGAGTAGATGAGGTAGGCCACGAACTTGGTGCGCTCCGCCATGGCCCCGGAAACAATGGTGGCAGCGGTGGCAGCAAACACCATCTGGAAGACGAAGAATGTAAAAGGCCAGTCCCCTGCTTCGTGGGCTTGCTGCCAACTGAAAGCAAACCAGCTCCGGCCAAAGAAGCCAGTATTTTCTCCAAACATCAGGCCAAACCCGATGAACCAAAAGGCGCAACAGCCCATGCAAAAGTCCATCAGGTTTTTCATCATAATGTTGGCGGCATTCTTGGCGCGGGTAAAGCCCGTCTCCACCATGGCGAACCCCGCCTGCATGAAGAACACCAAGGCTGCCCCCACCAGCGTCCAGACAATGTCAGCATGTTTCTGTACGACTTCCGCGTCCTGAGCGAAGGCGCTCTCCTGACCCAATAGGAAAACCAGCGAAATCGTCAGAGCAGCAGTTAGGCCCCCCTGAGCTGGTTGCCAGAGCCACTGCAGTGCTTGGCCTTTGAGTCTTTGGATCATCCTTGTAGACATGCTTTTCGACTCACCTAAAGTGACGGTACTTTTACAACGCATTAACTGGGGCAAAGATCCCTCATTTGCCCACTGCAAGCCAGCCTGGGACTCGGATCGATCTACCCAGGCTCCAAGACCTTCCCTGCTTTACAGGGCGTCTTGGTTGAGTTCGCCGGTACGGATGCGAATGGTTTTCTCGACAGGGCTGATGAAAATCTTGCCGTCCCCGATTTCGCCGGTGCGAGCCGCCGCGATCAGCTTCTCCACCACCGTGTCCACCAGGTCGTCTTCGACCACGATCTCCACCTTCAGCTTTTGCAGGAACTCTACCGTGTACTCGGATCCCCGATAGCGCTCGGTTTGTCCTTTTTGCCGACCAAAACCCCGCACTTCGCTCACTGTCATGCCGACAATTCCGGCATTGACCAGGGCAATTTTCACCTCATCCAGCTTGAAGGGCCGAATTATAGCCTCGATCTTTTTCATTGGCCTCCCATATCCCCAACAATCCCGCTAATTTCTAACACTACTAAAACCTGCAAATTGTAAATCTAGATACATTTTCGTTCTTCTACTGAGAATGCTTACCACTCTAGATTTGCTCTCGTCAAGACCAGAAGGCCAGGCCTGGGCTACTTTAACTTTTTAAGAAGTTCGCGCTGGCATCTCACGAGCTTAGTCTTTCACCGGCCGTTGAGGATCGAGGAGAATCCAGACTGGCTGTGACGAGGGCCACTGCCAGCCACCACAGCATCTGCACCTGGGGACGGTACCAGATGGTGTCCACCAGGCCGTGGGCCATCATGCCGGTGCAGGCTGCTAAACCTGCCGCCACCCACAGGCCCTGGGGATCCCGGGAGCTGAGCAAAGTGTTCCAGCCTCTCCAGCCGTGATCCCAGAGCACCAGGAGGAACCAAGCAAAAGCCAGGAATCCGACTAAGCCCGTCTCCAAGGTAATCTGGAGCGGCACCGAGTAGGCTGCAAGGGCGCTGAAGTTGCCCCGCTGGTAGAGGGGATAGACGCGGTTGAAGGCGACATTGCCAGGGCCGATCCCCAAGATGGGAAAGTCGCGGATCATCTCCAGCACCGCCGCCCAGACGTTGAGGCGAAAGTTGTTGCTGGTATCTAGCCGTCCCCAAAGGAGGCTCTGAGCCCGTAGCCGCAAGGGGCGTACCGTCAAGATGGCAAGCAGCAGCGCGGCTGCGCCCCCTCCCAAGAGAGCCGGCACCGTCCAGCGCTGCCAACGGGCCGGCAGGCGGGGGGCGTACCATTGGGCCAGCAGCAGGGCCATCATCCCCAGCGCTGCCAGCCCCCCAATCCAGGCACCGCGGCTGTAGGTCAGCCCCAGACAGATAAGGTTGACGGCGGTTGTAAACCCCACCAGAAGCTTGATCCCCCAACCCGGCCAGAGGCAAATGGCAGCCAGCCCCAAGGGGAGGAGGGGAACCAGGTAGCCCCCATACAGGTTAGGGTTGCGCAGAAAGCTGTACACCCGTGTCAGGCCCGCCAAGCCCGATTCTGGATCTACCCAGGTGGCCAGTTCGGCCGCCCCGTAAAAGTACTGCCGCAGGCCGTAGATCCCCATCCCCAGGCTGACCAAGAGCAGGGATCCAACAATCCCATCTCGGAATTGGGGTTGGCGCAGCAGACGATGCAAAAGCAGATAGCCGGCTAAGTAGAGCGTCAGCTTCAGCCAGCCATCCCGCGCTGCGTAGGGAACCGGCGAGAGGAGCGTTGCCAGGGTGGCAATTCCCCAGAAAAGGCCCAGGGGCAGATGGACAGGTAGCCCAGTCGGGGTTTCCACCAGCCAGCTCAAGACCACAAGCGCCGCCATGGCCAGTAGGATTAGGCCGAGGATGCCGGTGGAGCTTTGGGAGGAAAAGACCCAGTAGAGCAACACCAGACCCAAGCCAATCCCGTCCAAGCCTTGGACGAGCAAGCTGCCTTGGCCCCAGTTTTTCAGGGATCCCGACAGGCGACCCAAAAGACTGCCCTGCCACCAGGAATCGATAGGAAAACCCCGCAGCAGCAGAGCTTGCCACAGTTGCCTTGCTTGTTCCATCGCCGCTTTCCAGCCCCCTGGGCACCTCTCCCTCTGCCTCTGCTCATCTTCCGAGTTTATCTCCCCAGCGGCCAGGGGTAAGGACATCAGGGCAGGCGGGATCCCTCCCTCTGGAAGTGGAGGACTCTAGCTGCTTCGGGAGCACGTTAGGTTGAGAGTTGGCTCCTAGCCTTGCCACGACCAACCTCAAAATTTCTAGAGGTGCACCGCCGCATGAGACAATGCACTTAGAATCATGCCAAAGCTTAGCCTTTCCCCAGTACACTTTATTGAGCTGTTCCGCAAACTGTTGCCTTAGTATGCGACTTGATGCTGACTTGAGAAAAGAAACGAGGTTA